>NZ_JAUBVX010000003.1:125632-204062 GCF_036706065.1 Microcoleus sp. A2-C3
GATTCTAAAAATCTATTTAATTCTTCAGTCCGCGGAGGCGGACTTCGTTTGTGTAGTAGCGGTTTCAACCGCCGAATTTGATTCTAAAAATCTATTTAATTCTTCAGTCCGCGGAGGCGGACTTCGTTTGTGTAGTAGCGGTTTCAACCGCCGAATCACTCTGAATTTGATTCGAGATGAGATAATTCCCCTAAAACCTCACAGTCACCAAAATCACCCGCCGAGGCTGATCTTCCGCTTCAACAGTAAACTCAACACGCCCAAAACCTTTCGGCCCCGGTTCAACTAAATCGTAGCGAGAAGTCACCGTCCCCGCCGCTGTGTCATATTGAGCAAAAACAGCACCAGGATTTCTCCCAGCAGACGCATCGCTATCACCTCCCCAAGAACTCATATCATCTATTCGCGATCGAGTTGGTAATAGGGAAGCCGCGATTTCTGGCGGTGTTAATCTTTGGTCTGCTAAGACTTGTTGAGCATTATGAATCGCGCACATTGTCGGCCCAGAAATTTTGGAATCGCTATATTGACCTTCCCATTTTTGTACGAATCCAAAACCGACATTCGGGCCTACTTTATCCTGTCTTTGTCTACCCCACAGACGACTGGTATCTGCTGCAAAATTAGAACCGCTACCAGTTACGGCTAATTCGGTTCTTTTGTTGGTAAAATTGCGATCGACAAATTCTTTGTCTGCCGTGCGGATGGCGCTGGCGGCGGCTGATTCTATTTTATTGCTAACATTATTATTGCCTTGTAAGATGGGTGAGAGAACACCGGGCATAGCCTGTGCTCCACAATATTTTTGAATACCGCTGAAAACGCGATCGGCTGATAAGGCACTAATCGGAAATTCTAGGGAATAAGCTTCGGCGGGTTTGGGGAAGAAAATGCCAGATGTTGCGGAAGCAGCAAAAGAAGCACCACCCCAAATGATGATACGATTAAATTGACGGCGGCTGATACTCATAATTTATCTTCTCCCAGGAGAGCTTGCACCCGGCTCAAAATTAAATTTGAAGAAGTGGTAGGGTCTGCTGTTACAATTTTGAGCTGTGGAACAAGATATCTCAAGAGATAAACTTTTACCATTACTAACATCTACCAGCATTGTATTGATCCTCCCAGTCTTCCCAACCTGAGAAGCTACTGGATTTCCGTCTACATAAACCTCAATTTTGGGCGGTGAAATTTCATCCTTATCTGCAACTCCATACTCTATTCGGAGAGCAGCACGACCGCCTGGAAGTTTACAAGTCCAACTGGCCGAGCGTACATTCATAATACTGGTGTATATTTCTCTGCCTATTACAATGTCTGTAGGCTCCCTGTACAAATGATTTATCCCGCCAGGGTTTGGGCTACCATTTCTCAGTAGACCTCCTGTAACAAGACATTGCAGGTCTAATATATAGATAGGCCGCTGGGCCTGGGCCACCTGTGCACCAACAGTCGCTAGAGTAAAAGACAACACCCCAGCCGAAAGAAAACCACTAAGCCACCGATCGCGCTTCATAAAATATTTTGCCAAAACTTTAAACTACTATAAAGGATGAGCTGTGTACGAAAAGTCCTGACTTTTGACAGATGACAAAATCTAAATTGTTTCATTTGTACGAAATGTCAGGTACAATAAATCATGTAAACTCCAGCGTCTCCTTTATTTATGGATATTGCCGCAGCTTTAAAACTGGCAGATGACCTAGTTTTTGCCCAAACGGGAAAGCGCTTAGATTATGTGCAAGAAGCTATCCTGCGGGGAACATTCAAAAAACGCACCTACACGCAAATTGCTAAGGAAGTTTATTCAAGTTCAAGTCATGTGAGAAATGTCGGTTCGGAACTCTGGAAAATACTTTCTGAAGGATTGGGCGAAAATATTACTAAGGCTAGTTTGAAACCAATATTAGAAACAGGTAAAATTTATAATTATCAATCAGCTATTGTTGAAAATATAACAGGTGAGACTGTAACAGTTAATAATAAGCTTAATATTTGTTCTAAAAAACCCCGTGAATCTAGGGAATCGCCCGCAACTCACCAAAACCCGCAACCAACAACAAAACAGCCCCGCATCGACTTAGGCGACGCACCGGAAATCCTCACGTTTTACGATCGCACATCCCAACTCACCACCCTCGAAAACTGGGTGTTAGCCGATCGCACCCGTCTCATCACCATCTTAGGATTAGCTGGAAGTGGCAAAAGTGCGATCGCCCTCCAACTAATCCAACAAATTCAACACCAATTCGACTGCATCATCTGGCGCAGCCTCCGCAACTCTCCACCGCTGAGTGCACTGGAAACCGACTTAATCAAATTCTTGGGCGATGGGTCACAAACCGAGTTACCATCAATTATCGAATACTTGCGATCGCACCGCTGTCTGATCGTACTCGATGATGTCCAAACAATCTTCAGCAGCCAACAACTAGCAGGAAACTACAAACCAGGCCATGAAAATTATGGTATTTTCTTCAAACAAATAGCAGAATCATGTCACAATAGTTGCTTAATTTTGATTAGTTGGGAAAAACCCAGAGAAATTGCAGCATTAGAAGGCGAACATAAAAATTGTCAAACATTGCAACTCAATGGTTTAGGCGAATCAGCACGAAAACTATTCACAGAAAAAGGTTTACTTGAATCAGAAAAATGGTCAGAATTGATTGAAATTTACCGAGGCAATCCATTGTGGTTAAATATAGTATCGACAATAATTCAAGACTTATTTGATGGCAATATTTCGGCTTTTTTATCCTATAATAGCCTAGTTTTAGGAGATTTAGAATATTTATTGCACCAACATTTTCAACGATTGTCGGAACCAGAAACACAGGTGATGTCCTGGTTGGCAAATCAAACCGCAGCAGTCGAAATCTCGCACAAGCCAAGGAATCTCGAACTATCGCCGTCAGAATTCCTCAAAGCCTTGGAGTCTTTGAGACGGAGGTTATTAATTGACAAAGTGCAACAGGGTGATTGTACGTTGTTTAGTGTTCAGCGGGCGATCGCAGAATATGTAAAAACTAACATCAAATAACTTCAAAACATCCAAACTCAAAGCGCGTTAATCCGCGTACTATTCGGGAAGGCGAAGCGCCTACATTAGCGGTTTAAAAATAAAAATATCAATCAACTGGAATACTATCTAACAATGTTGCGATCGCACTTAAAAAAGGTTTATAATGTGATCGGTGCGTAAAAATCTGGTGTAAATTCAAAAAAAAGGGTAAAATGCGTGTTATTAGCCGAAAAATTCTGCGAGATTTCTGTGCAAGCCATGCGGATTCCTGCGACGCACTTTATGACTGGTATAGAGTGTCAAGTAAAGCCCAATGGCAGAACTTAATTGATGTTCAGCAAACTTATCCAAAAGCTGAGGCAGTTGGAAATTTTACTGTATTTAATATTAAGGGAAATCGATATCGCTTGATAGTCGATCTAGTTTACGCTTCTCAAAGAACCTACATCAAATATGTTTTGACTCACGCTGAGTATGATAAGGATGAGTGGAAAAATGATCCGTAGTTTTGATGTCAAATATTATACAGATTTACTGGTTAAATATCAACCAAAACCGATCGCAAATGAAGCAGAAAACGAGGCCGTGATCGCTCTCGCTAGCGAACTGGAACACCGCCCAGGGCGATCGCTGGAGGAAGAGCTATTTCTGGAGCTTTTGATCACACTCATCGAAAAATTTGAATCGGAAAATTATCCGATTACCGCAGGGGATTCAGCTTCAATGTTGCAACATTTAATGGATGCGAGAGATTTAGATAAATCTGACTTAATTCCCCTTTTGGGAACGGAAAAAGCGGTTGAGGAAATTATGCTCGATCGAAGGGCTATCGAAACAGATGAAGCCCGAAAACTCGCCGAGTTTTTCAGAGTCGATATTAGCTTGTTTCTCGAAGCGCGATCGCAGCCTGTCTAACGGCAAAAGCGATCGACTGTTTAAATAAGATAACAAAACATCCAAACCAATCAGCGTTAATCCGCGTTAATGTGCGGTTCAAACCCCAAAAATCCAACTTTCCCCAAACTTGGGGCCAAAAACCCCCATTTAGCCCTAAAATAAAAAAGACTGACTAGCCAACAAATCCCTATGTTTGAAGCCCTTGCCGATCGACTCGAATCCACCTGGAAAAAACTGCGCGGACAGAATAAAATCTCCGAATCCAACATCCAAGACGCCATCAAAGAAGTCCGCCGCGCCCTCCTGGAAGCCGATGTCAACCTCCAAGTCGTCAAAAACTTCGTCGGAGAGGTAACGGCCAAAGCACAAGGGGCAGAGGTCGTTTCAGGCGTCCGTCCCGACCAACAATTCATCAAAATCGTCCACGACGAACTCGTGCGCGTCATGGGGGAAACCAACGTACCCCTCGCCACCGCCGAATCC
The DNA here is from genome assembly GCF_036706065.1 of Microcoleus sp. A2-C3. NCBI lineage: Bacteria > Bacillati > Cyanobacteriota > Cyanophyceae > Oscillatoriales > Microcoleaceae > Microcoleus > Microcoleus sp. A2-C3. The sequence goes on from NZ_JAUBVX010000003.1 coordinate 130,038, forward strand.
GGGCCCACCGTCATCCTGATGGCCGGTTTGCAAGGAACCGGAAAAACCACGGCCACCGCCAAACTAGCCCTGCACCTCCGCAAGCAAAATCTTACCGCACTGCTAGTCGCCACTGACATTTATCGACCAGCGGCGATCGACCAATTGCTCACCCTCGGCAAACAAATCGACGTACCAGTATTTGAATTAGGCACTGATACTGACCCCGTAGAAATTGCCCGCCAAGGCATCGAATACGGCAAACAACTAGGCGTAGATACCATCATCGTCGATACAGCAGGCCGCCTGCAAATCGACCAAGAAATGATGGCAGAATTGGCCCGCATCAAACAAACAGTACAACCCCACGAAACGCTGTTAGTTGTTGATGCCATGACAGGCCAAGAAGCAGCAAATTTAACCCGCACCTTTCACGAACAAATCGGGATTACCGGTGCAATCCTCACCAAATTAGACGGCGACAGCCGCGGCGGTGCAGCCTTATCAGTTCGCCAAATATCCGGCGCGCCGATTAAATTTGTCGGCGTCGGCGAAAAAGTGGAAGCATTGCAACCATTTTATCCCGATCGCATGGCATCGAGAATACTCGGCATGGGCGATGTCTTGACGCTAGTAGAAAGAGCTCAAGAAGAATTCGACATCGCCGATGCCGAAAAAATGCAAGAGAAAATGCTCACGGCAAAGTTTGACTTTACCGACTTTCTCAAGCAAACCAGACTGTTAAAAAACATGGGTTCCCTCGGCGGTATCATGAAAATGATTCCGGGGATGAACAAACTCTCAGACGAACAAATGCGGCAGGGAGAAGTGCAGCTAAAACGCACCGAAGCCATGATTAATTCGATGACAATTGAAGAACGCCGCAATCCCGAACTTCTAGCAAGTTCTCCATCCCGCCGCCGCCGCATCGGCAAAGGCGCAGGCTACGCCGAAAATGACGTAACAAAACTCGTCAGCGATTTCCAGAAAATGCGTACTATGATGCAGCAAATGAGTCAAGGCAATTTTACAGGTATGGGAGGATTACCCGGAATGCCAGGAATGCCAGGAATGCCAGGAATGCAGGGAATGGGCGGCCAGAAGAAAAAGAAAAAGAACAAGCCTAAAAAAGGTTTCGGTCAGTTGTAACCGAAGGAAGAAGGAAGAGGGAAGAAGGAAGAAGGAAGAAGTAGAAACCGTAGGGTTCGTCGCTATTGATAATCTGCACATCAGCTTGAAAATCTCACAGCGATGCACCCTACACAATAGTTTTTTTGTTACCAATTTTGACCCAAAAAGCGTGGAATTGAATATGGTACAAACCTTTACTGAACCAGAAACTATATCTCTAGAAGTGCCGAATTCGATCGCCCTTCGGGTAGAATTTTACAGACAACAAACAGAAGTAGAAATATTAATCAATCCAGCCTAGTTGTCCGGCGAAGGCGTATTGCCGGGATTTGTGTTGAATTTAAGGCGAGTTTGGCGTTAAATTTCCTGTCAGTCTCCAAGAAGACGGCGCCGAGTTCCGTCCCAGAGAGATATTTGGGTTTGTCAGGCCACGATATATGTAGGGCTTGCTTTATAGTTTTTTGTGCGATGCTTTTTCGGTGCCATTGCACTAAAGTCATGACTACCAACAATGGACATCACAGGTTTTACATAACTTTACGTAGGTTGAGGGCGATCGACCAACAATAAGCTTTAGACTTTTAAACAAACACCTCCAGTCCCAGAAATCAGGACTTTAATCTACCCTAAAAAAACATTATGTTTCCAACTCACCGCCCCCGCCGCCTCCGCAACCATCCCCAACTCCGCCGGATGGTACGCGAAAACATCTTGACAACCAGCGATTTAATTTACCCCCTATTTGCCGTACCGGGGGAAGCTTTTGCCAAAGAAGTTATATCAATGCCCGGAGTTTACCAGCTATCGGTAGACAAAATCGTAGAAGAAGCCAAAGAAGTATACGATCTTGGCATTCCCGCGATTATTTTATTCGGCATTCCCGCAGACAAAGATACAGACGCGACAGGCGCTTGGCACGACTGCGGCATCGTCCAAAAAGCGACGGCAGCAGTTAAAGCAGCCGTACCGGATTTAATTGTCATGGTTGATACTTGTCTGTGCGAATATACCAGTCACGGTCACTGTGGCTATTTGGAAGTCGGAGATTTAAGCGGTCGCGTTTTGAACGATCCGACACTAGAATTGCTAAAGAAAACTGCCGTTGCTCAAGCTAGAGCTGGTGCAGATATTATTGCACCTTCGGGAATGATGGACGGTTTTGTGGGAGCAATTCGCGAAGGATTGGACTCGGCTGGATTTGAAGATATTCCCATCATGTCTTACGCGGCAAAATATGCCTCAGCTTATTATGGCCCGTTCCGGGATGCGGCAGATTCTGCTCCGCAATTTGGCGATCGACGCACCTATCAAATGGATCCTGGAAACGGCCGCGAAGCTCTCAAAGAAATTGCTCTCGACATTGCTGAAGGCGCAGATATGCTGATGGTTAAACCTGCTTTAGCATACATGGATATCATCTGGCGCGTTAAGGAAGCAACTAACTTACCAGTTGCGGCTTACAACGTTTCTGGAGAATATGCGATGGTGAAAGCCGCCGCTCTTAATGGTTGGATTGATGAAGAAAGAGTGGTGATGGAAACCTTGACAGGATTCAAGCGTGCTGGTGCTGATTTGATTTTGACTTATCACGCCAAAGATGCGGCCCGCTGGCTGCAAAACTGATTCACTCGTGATGCCGCCATACGTTTGGGATCGGAATACCGGGCGGTTGAAACCGCGTCTAATCTGGCGAAGTGCGGACTTCGCTGGTCTAGAAGCGGTTTCAACCGCCGTCTAATCTGGCGAATTTTGAGTCAAAGACTTTTTCACCAACTTTATACAAAAAAGTATTAATAATTACCGAAATTAGTTACAAAATATGTGTAACTAACAATAGTTTTGTAAATCGGGAATTCAATATTGATCGTTCCCAAGCAAAATCAACTTTCAATCCTGTAAGACAGTAAAAGTAACACAGTTTAGATACAACTTAAAGGCGGATTGAGCATGACATCAACGACTAGGGATTCCAGTCACATTCAATTTTGTATAGAGCGCGATCGCGCAGACATCGCACAAATCCAAGAACTATTTAAAGCCGCCGCCTTTTGGGCGAGGGCGCGCAAAATAGAAGATTGGGAAATTGCGATCGCCAATAGCGAACCAGTTGTGACAGTTTGGGATGGCTTACGGGCGATCGGCTTTGCTAGAGCTACCTCAGACGGCATCTATCGAGCTACAATCTGGGATGTCGCCATTCACCCAGATTACCAAGGTGCAGGACTCGGCCGCCAATTAGTCCAAACCGTCTTGAGCCACCCTCGAATGTGCCGAGTAGAGCGAGTTTACCTGATGACAACTTACAAACAAAGCTTCTACGAGCGCATCGGTTTTCAGCACAACGCCAGCACCACAATGGTACTTGAAAATCAACTCTTAGAAGAGAATCTCGAATTAGAAATTAACAATGGCGAATTGCTAACTGCTATTTGTTAAAGAAGCACAAAACCTGCACCCAAATCTCTAAATAGTATGGCGTGCAATGCACACCATACTATTTACAAATAATTTACCTCTTCCCTCCCTCCGTTAAATCCATTACACAATCCGTTACCAGAAAGAATTGGTTTAAAGCCGGAACCCTGATCGATCGGGCGGGGAGAAATTAAAAGCAGACGATTCATGACTCCAATCCTCTTCCTTCCAGTTAGAGGTCGCTGTCAACTGTCAACTGTCAACTGTCAACTGTCAACTTCTTCCTTCATCACAAAGTTGCCAAAGGAATAGAACACTGAGTGCGGTTAAAATTGGACTCTTCAGACTCAGAAGGCACAGCCAGAACCTCCAACTTTCCATTCATCAAACTTAAAAGAGTCTGATTCATCAACAACCTCATGCCAGAAGAGACGTGAGAATTATCGCTGATCTTAGTAGCATCCGACTCCAAATCGTGCTTCAACAAATCCCAAGATTCGCTCCAAGCACTAACCGAACGCTGATCGTCTACCCAAATATGAACGCATCCAGATTCCGGTGAAGAATGGGCAGAAACAGAAATACTCCCCTCCTCCATCTGAGCCACAGCAGTATCTACCAAATTGACTAAAACTTGTCTAAACCTCGGCAAATCTGCCAATACATAAATCCCCGGATCGGGCGGCAATATCTCCAAACGAATGCTGCGATTAGCAGCTTGCAAGTAAGTTAAATCATCAACTTCATCAAAAACCTTAGCTAATTGAATCGGCTCAATATCCATCGTGTCAGTGCCGTGTTCAGTTTTAGCAACAGAGATAATTTCATCTATCAATTTCACCAGCTTGAGTGCTGCAACGTGAGCTTGTTCGACAAACTCTCGTTCCTCTGCAGGATCGTCGCACAAATCCGACAGAATTAATTGCAGCGTACCAATCATAGTGCTCAGGGGCGATCGCAACTCGTGAGAAGTTCGAGCCAAAAAGCCCCCCTTAAATAGACTCATCTCCGATGCCATCTGATAAGCCAATTGAGTTTGCTTCAGTTGCTCAGCCAAGGCATCAAACTTCTCTAAGTTCATTTCTTGAGGAGTTGGCGGCATAGGGGGCAAAGGTTCTGGCTGTTGCGAGCTTTTTTGTCGCCCGCGCCAAATCAAACTGCTTCCCCAACCCAGTCCTAATCCCATACCTAAATATATCAAGTCGCTCCAGCCGATCGGCGCCATATTGCTTTGCCTAGGAGTTTAGCTTTTAGCATTTTAGCTCGATCGCGCCCTGTCGCAATATTTCCCAATCGCCGCCAGTCCATTTCGCTACAGTCGAAGGTAAACTCGAACCTGTTGTCGCTGTTGTTAATTCAGCAGCAACTAATGTCAAGACTTCGGGAAACTGCGCTTCTATTTCTGCCACCGACTCTAGAGGCGCTTGGCCGGATAGATTAGCACTGGTAGTAGCCAAAGGGCCTGTCTGCTCTAAAATCTTGAGAGCAAGGGGAAAATTAGGGACTCGTACTCCGATTGTAGTGCGATCGATCGCATTCATCGCCCGTGGCACCAGTGGCGAAGCCGGCAGCACCAAAGTTAGCGCCCCAGGCCAATAGGATTCGGCCACTTGCTGCCACAATGTTACTTCTGCGGGACTCCCCTGCACGTAAGGCCACAAAGCCTCCGGTGATGCTGCCATCAAAATCAGCGGCTTGTCTTGACTGCGCTGTTTAGCTGCAAAAATCAACTCCGCGCGATCGGGCCGCGCAGCCAAAGCGGGTACAGTATCTGTAGGAAAGCTGACAATATAATCTCCTGAAATTGCTCCTTGAATCAAGGAGGCGATCGAAACTTGAGTCATCCGATTTTAGATTTTAATAGGACTTGCGCGAGGGTGATCAGAAACCGATTTTTTTGCGAGAATACTTGTTGCAGTCCAAATATTCGGTAAAAAACCCGGTTTCTTTGGTGGGAGTGCGTAAGTCCCGTATATTTTAGATTTATCGCTTCTAATCATACATCATTTTCTTTAAAGAATTGTCACCTCTCTTACCGATATTCTTGTGCAGCACTTCTCGGAAATCCGACAATTGCTCTTCACCGCTGAATGCACGCTTGGGAACTATCATAAAATCCGAGTCTGACACAGGATAGAGGGATGGCACCGGATAAATTACTAATAATTTTCTGGTTTCAATAAATAATTCAAAATGCCCCCATTGAAAAGTCCCTTGCCAACTAGGAGTATCAACTATCAGCCCTTCTCCTATCACTTCTACTGTGATAGGTTCCCCGCAGTTCGTAGGCTCGACAATTGGCATCTTTATATTTACGTCGATTAGCACAAAAATTTTACATAAAACAGGAAGGGATACCAAAATAACGCCCACCACTAAGAAGCTCCAATCCTTCGATGTTATTGCCAGATAAAGAAATAAAAATCCTATTAGTAATGCCAAGTTACGCAAGACTCGCTTTTCTGATTCTGAAGATCTGTTTAGATCCGCCTGATTAGCTTCTTTGTAATCATTAGAATTCAGTTGAAACCCTAAGTTCATTGTTTTCATTTAAACGTGAGGAACTGGCGAAATATTACTGGATAGCAATTTTCTAAATGCTTGACACTGCTCTCGGTTCAATGTATGTTTTGGAAAAAAATGGGGGATATTGGAAGACTCACAAGGATAGATAACAAACAAATTTTCTGTCTCTAAGAAGTGCGAGTAAAATTGCCACTTGAGTTTGAGGCTAACCTTTGCAGTTTTCAACTCCATTCCAGATTCAGTCACTTTTAAAATAACAAAGTTATGCCAAGCATTAGTAATATCTCTCCACATAAAGAGTTCAACGACTTCAAAAAATTTACAGAGCCAATAAACAAGTTGTACAATTATCCATCCTAACAAAAAAGGCGGCTCTGAAATTCCCCATTTGATCCCAAATTTAATCTGCCCGAAAAGCATAGACCAAAAGAAACCTCGATCGCGCGACATGATCTTTCGCCGCTCTAGGAACTTCACAATAGGGATGTAGGAGATGCCAAAACTGATTATGAAATAACCCCAGAGGGGATTTGCGGCAGCGTTAAGATAGGCAATTCCGCCCCCCACAATAAATACAGCCCTAGTCCACAACTCGACTTTCGAGAAAGTCTCGACTTTCGTGGCAATTCTACTAGCCTCTAAATATTCTTTGAAAGTAAACTGATATTCCAGCTTCACGGTGATACCTCTTGTATGCTGAGCGCGATCGCCGTTTTTACGCCAACTCTATCTCAAAATCCAGCAAGCATACAAAGTCGAGAAATTCTATCTTTCCTGGGCTTGTTCCCTAAAGACGATAGGCTAACGCAAAGCGATCGATTCCTGCTAAATCCGAAAATATCTGAACTTCAGCGTAACTCCCCTGACTTTCCAGCATCTCAGCTACCGCCTCAGCTTGTCCCGCCATCATCTCAACCAAAAAAACTCCCTCAGATTCTAAATAATCGGGAGCCGTTTCTACCAAATGCCGGATGCAATCTAAGCCATCAAAACCGCCATCTAAGGCCAGGTGAGGTTCGTGCTTCAAAACTTCCGGTTGCAGAGTCACCACCGTGCTGCTGGGAATGTAAGGCGGGTTAGACACCATGCCGCTAACTTTACCTTTGAGAAATTCTAGCGGTTCCCACCACAAACCTTGATAAAAATTAACTCGCGAGCCAAAACCCAAATTCTCAGCATTTTGTCGAGCCACTACCAAAGCTTCCCAACTGCAATCTACTGCATAAACTGTAGCATTTGTCAACTCAGAAGCCAAGCCGATCGCGATCGCCCCGCTGCCCGTTCCCAAATCCACCCAATCCGATTTTCGATTAACTGAATAGCTTTTAACAGCAGCCACAGCCAAATCGATCAGCAATTCCGTTTCAGGACGAGGAATTAGCACCGCCGGCGTTACTTTGAGCGAAAAATTCCGCCAATGTGCAACTCCCGTTAAATACTGCACAGGCACCCGTTCCTGCAACCGTCGTTGCCACAATCGATCTAGTTCAGATAAAGACAACTTTAATTCAATTTTGGGCAAATCTTTAAACGACTCCAAACGCAGAGCCAATTTATCCAAACCTGCCAACTCTTGCAGCAGCCAGTCAAGTTCTGCTTGGGGAATGTTAGAGGCGATCGCATCTACCTTAGCTTGATTCATCCACTGCCACAACTCTAAACCCGAAACAAACATAAGACTTTTTGGGAATTGGTCATTAGTCAGTAGTCCTTGGTCAGTAGTCATTAGTCAGTAGTCCTTGGTCATTGGTCAGTAGTCCTTCGTAATTGGTAATTGAGAATTGGGAATTGGGAATTGATAAATAGTAGGTTGAGTCGAGAAATCCCAAAATCCAACCTACTAACTCAGTCCCGAACCCAAAACCTAATTATGTAGGGTTCCATCCACACCGAACCTTACCGCTTTAAGTAACGCATAAAACCAATTTTTGGGTAAATCCTGTCTGTAACTAATGACCAATGACCAATGACCAATGACCAATGACTACTGACCAATGACCAAGGACTACTGACTACTGACTAACTATTAGCGAGCAGGTGGAGCTGGAGCAGGTCGAGCTGGAGCTGGAGATGCAGCAGGTCGAGTTGGAGCTGGAGATGGAGCCACCTGTGGATTTTGGCCAGCACCAGCCGGTTGGCGCGATCGCACATATTCCAGCGACTCCCGCGACGGCATCAAAATCAGTTGGCTCAAAGACGGGTCATTTTCAGTACCCAAAGCTTCCAAAATCCTCTCCAAGTTCACTACTTCAATCTTAATCGTGCTATTCACGTTCGGCTGCTGCTGCTTAAAACGATCGACCATTTCCTGCAAGTCCTCCTTGTTAAAAAACAGGGGAAGCTCCTCTTTATCGCCCCGCTGAATCGTCAGATAACCATTTTCCGGGCCACCTCTCGCCAAAAACAGAGGTACACCGTTTAACTCGTTAACTTGTTGCCCGCTCTGCTGAAGTACAGTTTTAGCCGACTGCACCTGCTGCGCCGCCGGAATAAAAGCAAATAGCACCTGATCCGGCTTGCCTTTATTTTCTTGAGCGAGCCGATAAATTTCCCCCAGTGACACGGGTGTCACGCGCGCGGAGGCAGCCAACTGAGGATTTCCCGTTTTCAGTTGATCGACAAAAGCTTGAGCATCTTTCTGGCTGATAAAAATTCTGGCTACCGAAGCATTACCAGTTTGACCCTGACCTTGCTTGGGAACAGAAGCGATGAAAAACGCACCCTGACCGTCTGTAATCGTAAATACCGGCACCGGGCGTAACTTTTCTAAAATTTGTGGCACTGGTAGTGCCAGTGCAGACATCTTGGCAATGGGCGAGGGGCCGAGCAGAGTGCAGCCCACAATCCCCAATATTGCGCCTAAACGAACTAATGATTTCATGTTTTTCCACCATCGGCGATCCTGAAACACATTAACGCAAAGACTGGCTCCTTGACACGATCGACAAAAACTGCCTCAATGGGTCTCCATTTTGAACAAATGTCAACATCAGCGGCAGTTTCTGCTTGAATCTATTATTTAACATTGTGCGATCGGGATGACAGGATTTGAACCTGCGACATCCTGCTCCCAAAGCAGGCGCGCTACCAAGCTGCGCTACATCCCGTTGTGATAGTTGCCTATCTGTTAACCATTAAGTCACAAAACCCTCAGCTTGTCAAGCTTTTTTTTATTTTAATTTTCGATGCAGCTACGCTGAAGTTTTCTTCAGGTTGTGCGGTTGGACAATACTTGCAAAGCTCTGGGCTTCATAACTGCCAAGCTGCGGAGATACAATCAAGAGCGTAACTGACCGCAGCGCACAGCCTTCTGAGGTGTGTGGCAGCGTGAATATTGCATTTACTCAACAAATCAACGCTAACCTGCACCGGGCGAGCTAATCTGGATACCAAAACATACCTTTAATCCCCTCCGGATCGGACATAAAGCCCAAATTTCGGTAAAAATCCACCACCTGAGGGTCAGCAAATAAGGTAATGTTGCTGATATCTTCACTGCGGAGTTTTTTAATGATGTATTTCATCAGCGCCTTACCCATGCCTTTACCCTGATAGTCAGGATGAACTACCACATCCCAAAGCGTGGCATTAAAAGCATGGTCTGAAGTCGCTCTGGCGAAACCGACCAGCCGTCGCTGGCTGCCCCGTATCTCCCACATAGAGACGACTAGGAAGCTGTGCTGAATAGCTTTTTTGACTTTACGCAGGGGACGGCGGGACCAACCCACTGCATTACAAAGTTCTTCGAGTTCGTAGAGGTCAATGTCCCGATCGCAACTAAAAAAGATGCGAGCGTTGCCGCTGGCGGGTTTGCGAAACATTGGGGAAAGCGGATCGCCTAACCCAAGAGTTATATCTTCCTCAAATTCCGCTGTTTGGGGTACAGAGGCAGACTCAGAACTACTAAATAAGTTTTTCCAAAAACCCATGCAGGCGCGGTTAAGGTAGTAGAAGTTGGACGATGTGAAAGAGAACCCAATAGATCAACCCACTCCGATCGGCGTGGGATGAATTGCGGGTAGCCTCTTGAGGAACAGTTTACGGTACACTCATCTTACGCCGAAAACAGGGATTTGTCGTCCAACATTGACTCTGCGCTTTTTTGCTTCTCGTCAAGTTTGGTAGAAATGTTCTGCTAGCCTATGCCGGGACAACCCGGTGTTAAGGTAAAATTTGTTGCCCAACCAGGACAGAGGCATTTAGGAATTGCTTCTTTTTAGACCGCCGATCGCATCGGAAGTCATACACTTGGTGGGAAGTACAGATCGAATGGCGCAACCGCGACATTCTAGTTATGTGTTCCCAGACAAATTTGACTTCTGCTTTTAATGAGAAAGCGGGAACAATTTAAGTCGAATCGTCAAATCTAAAATCCCATTGCCATAAGGCATGGGAGAGTCAATACCTAGTATATCTCCCGCACCTTCCCCTCAATTATGGCTTCGGGTTTAAAACCATCTACACTAGAACTTCTCAAGCGCTTTAACCGAGCGTTTCCACAGTTTTACGAGCAATTTGTCAGCAGCGAAATCCAACTGCAAAACCTCAAATTAGCTTACCAACTTTACAAAACTCGGCAAGCCGTCATCGAAATCAGAGCCGAAGGTAACAAAAGTGCCCTGCATTTTGCTTACCGGAACCAGTCTTTTCTACTCAGCGATATTTTCGGTGTGCTGGCGGCCTACGGACTGACGATTCACAGTCTGAGTCTGTACGGTCAAATTTACCCGCCGATGCTGGTATTTATCAAATTGGTGGTATCTCGCGGTGGCAAGGTACTGGCAGATAAAACAGCAGAAAACGTCTGTAGGGCGGTTCGAGAGGCCTTGGCGGGGCATTTTGAGGTTGAAGAGATGTTGGCTGTGGAATTCAATTTAGACGCGGGTTTGGAGGATGTGGCAACTGAATTTTACGTTGATCCGGTTTTCCACTTGCCAGCTCTGCTGATAGAAGCTGATAATCAGCCTGGACTTTTTTACAAAGTTATGTATGCCATCTGGCAAGAGGATTTGTTGGTGGTGAATGCAAATTTATTGGTTTGGCGGGGGCGAACTCGCCTGATTCTCTACTTGTTGGGGCCCAATGAAAGTTTAATTCCTGAGTATCTGGGGCAGAAAATCGCTGAGGGGGTGCGACAAAGATTGCTGGGCGAGCGGTTTTAGCGATCGCGCTGATGCTGGCGAAACTGGGTTTTTGCTCAATGCTTGGCCTTAATCCTGAGAAAGTGAAACCGAGTCGATCGCCCTCCTGTAACTGCCGATCCCTCTGTGCTGATTTCGCGATAGGATAAAATCATGGCAACCATAGACATCCTAGGGGTTCGGCACGCTTGCGATTTGACGGCTCCCACTGCAACTTCCCCGGTTCTGGTATTTGTCCACGGCTGGCTGTTAAGCCGCCGCTACTGGCAACCTTTGACCGATCGCTTGGCACCAAACTATCAGTGCCTGACCTACGATTTGCGCGGGTTTGGCGATTCTAAACCGGACGGCGACGGCCATCCAGAGCATTGGGAACCGCTTAATTCCTGTTACACTCCCGCAGCTTACGCTCGCGATTTGGAAATTTTACTCGAAAAACTCGATATTTCTAATGCTTGGTTGGTGGGGCACTCTCTCGGCGGCACGATCGCCCTTTGGGGAGCCAGCCAATTCTCTGATCGTATTAAAGGTGTTGTTTGCATCAATGCTGGCGGCGGCATCTATCTAAAGGAAGAATTCGAGCGGTTTCGCTCCGTCGGCAAACAGCTAGTCAAAATGCGTCCCCGCTGGCTGCCTCACTTGCCATTAGCAGATTTCGTGTTTGCGCGGGATTCTGTGGCAAGATCGATCGGGCGCGACTGGGGAAGGCAGCGTTTGAGAGATTTCGTGGGAGCTCATCCAGACGCAGCTTTGGGGGCTTTGTTGGAATCCACCACAGAAGCCGAGATTCACCTGTTGCCACAAATAGTGTCCCGACTCAAGCAGCCCGTGTATTTTATTGCCGGCACTAAAGACAAAATTATGGAACCCAAATACGTGCTGCATTTGGCTAGCTTTCACTGGATGTTCCAAGGTTGTGGCGAAAATGTGCTTCAGCTTGATTGCGGCCATTTGGCAATGATGGAACAGCCGGATGCAGTGGCTAGTTACCTGCAAAATATTCTTAAAGAACATAATTAGAGGGCATGGGCCAAACAGGTCATGGGGCATGGGGCATGGGCCAAACAGGTCATGGGGCATGGGGCATGGGCCAAACAGGTCATGGGGCATGGGGCATTGGGCATTAGAACTTACAAATAACCAATCACCAATCACCAATCACCAATCACCAATCACCGATAATCAATAACCAGTAACAACTGACTTCTTCCTTAACCTAAAATCTGTTATGTTTAAATAAGTAAGTCTGCCCGATCGCCCTCTTGGGACAGACGTTTCGATTAAATAGTGGCTTTCAACTCTAAATACTAATTCTACTTAAATATCTGTGCGCGTTAACCTCACCGATCGGCAACAACACATCCTTTGGGCAACGGTTCGCCACTACATAGCTACAGCGGAACCCGTTGGCTCAAAAGCTTTGGCTGACGAATTCAACCTCAGCGTCAGCCCAGCTACAATTCGCAATGCGATGGGGACTCTCGAAAAAGCTGGACTGCTCTATCAGCCCCACACTTCGGCCGGACGAGTCCCCTCTGACTCCGGCTACAGAATTTATGTAGATCAGTTGATTCAGCCGTCTGATACCCTCGCCGGTAAGGTGGAAAAGGTACTAGACCAGCTCAACTGGTCGGATGGTCGCATGGATGCGGCACTTCGCGGCGCGGCTCAAATCCTGGCAACTATCAGCGGTTACATTGCCATGATCACGATACCGCAAACCAATACGGCTTGCTTGCGCCACTTGCAACTGGTGCAGCTAGAGGCCGGAAAGGTGATGCTGATTGTGGTGACGGATGCCTACGAAACTCATTCGGTGTTGGTGCAGTTGCCGAAGGGCGCAGATGGTAGCTGGCCAGATGACGAAATTGTCGATCGCGAATTGCAGATTTTGTCGAATTTTTTGAATAGCAAGTTACGCGGGCGATCACTCTCGGAACTCTCGACTGTAGACTGGAGCGAGTTAGACCGAGACTTTGAGCTCTACGCAGAATGGATGGAAACCATGCTGACTGCTTTAAGCAGCCGCCAAAGCAATCCCACCTACACGCGGATTCTGATCGGCGGTTTGGCAGAAGCCCTGCGCTTACCAGATTTTTCGCAGTTGCAGCAAGTTCAAACCCTCGTACAACTGCTCGAACAAGAACAGGAATTGCTTTGGCCTTTGATTTTTGAATCGCCTGAGTTGGACACGCCAGGGAAGCGGGTAACGGTGCGTATTGGTTCGGAAAATTCCTTAGAACCAATTCGCGGCTGTACTCTGATTTCTTCGATTTACCGCCGGGGATCAGTGCCGGTGGGTAGTGTTGGGGTTTTGGGACCGACGCGGATGGTTTACGAAAATGCGATCGCGGTGGTGGAAGCTGCGGCCGATTATTTGTCGGAAGCTATGGGCGGAAATCGAGTTAATTTTCCCGAAGGATAAGCTGTATCGGCATTTAAATTTAATTTTTGGGCGGGCTAATAATGTCCGCCCCACTCATGGTTTCAAGAAATAGGGTTTTGAAAGTTAGATCCGAATACGGTTCACTTAAGACAGATCTCCCTGGCACACCCCTTAAAAAGGGGGGACAAGAATGCCCTCAAAGTCCCCCTTGCTTTCGGGGCATTTAGGGGGATCTCCGGGGCATAAATATGTTAAGTGAACCGTATTGAGTTAGCTCCCACATTCGACACCCTCAACTGTTACATTCGGTTTTTACGGTTTTCGATCTAGCAATTAAGCAATAAATTATACTTTTTGTCCCTATATTTATGTAGGTATACAGGGAAAAAGCCCGATCGCTCTCTGAAAAACTCGATTGTTCTCAGTGATTGTACTGTGGCACGGCAATCGTAAAAAATATGGGTTAATACATTGTTAGACGCACGCTAATTTGATCGCCCGAAGTTGAAGTAGTTTGGGTTTTTGTGTGTGCCCCGAAGGCGCTGGCAACATCGAAAAACCGGGGTTGATTGACAAAAAATCTCGGCTATCAGGCTCTGGCTGGGCCCAAAAACTAAAGCACTCGCGCTTCACGAGAGATTTTTATTATAAAAAATTGGGTTTCTGCGTCCCTGGGTCGATCGAAAACAGTGAGGATTTGCAGGCGATTAAGAGCTCCATAGCTTAGTTTCTCGCTTCGAGATGGCAAGTGGGGCCGCACCTTGGCCCTCCAAAAATTAAGGATGCGGGACAGACAATCCTAGGGAGCCACAAGTCAGCAAAATGTCAAAATATTAAGACATTTTAGAGAGTTCGTCAAAAAGAACTAAAAAAGATTAGTGTTGATATGAAAGCTATATTTCTTTTGGAAATAGCTCTGGTTAGACAAATGCAAATAACTTGCAGTAAATTTAGCTTGATTGCGGCTCCATCAAAGATTTAAACGCTGAGTTAAAATCGAAACTCAATTTAGGGAATTTTTTTTAGGATTCAATGAAATCGACCGATCAAACTAAGAATACCTTTGCAATCACAACGCCTCTGTACTATGTAAACGATTTACCTCACGTTGGCAGCGCTTACACGACTATGGCAGCAGATGCCCTAGCCCGATTTGAGCGGCTGCGGGGCAAATCTGTCTTGATGATTACCGGGACTGACGAACACGGGCAGAAAATTCAGCGCACAGCCGAGAGTTTGGGACGATCGCCCCAAGCTCACTGCGACTTAGTAGTTCCGGCGTTTGAAACGCTGTGGGAACAACTCGACATCCAGTACGATCGCTTCATCCGCACAACCTCGCGCCGCCACGAGTACATTGTCAAAGAATTTTTCCAGCGCGTCTGGAACTCCGGCGACATCTACTTGAACCAGCAACAAGGCTGGTACTGCGTCTCCTGCGAAGAATTTAAAGATGAACGGGATTTGTTACCGGGAAATCGGTGTTCCGTCCACACCAGCAAGGAAGTTGAGTGGCGCGACGAAGAAAACTACTTTTTTCGCCTGTCGCGATATCAAGACCAACTCCTCGCCTTGTACGCAGAACGTCCCGACTTCATCGCCCCGGAAAGCCGGCGCAACGAAGTTCTCAGCTTCGTCAACTCCGGCCTGCAAGACTTTTCGATTTCTAGAGTGAATCTGGCATGGGGCCTGCCGATACCGGTTGACTCCAGTCACACCATTTACGTCTGGTTTGACGCTTTACTGGCATACGTCACAGCCTTGCTAGATCCGGACAACGATCCGATGTTAGAGAATGCTTTATCTAAATGGTGGCCGATTGACCTGCACTTGATCGGCAAAGATATTCTCCGGTTTCACGCAGTTTACTGGCCGGCAATGCTGATGTCAGCGGGTATGTCGGTGCCTGGCCGTGTCTTCGCTCACGGTTTTTTGACCAAAGACGGCAAAAAAATGGGGAAATCGGAGGGTAATACTTTAAACCCAGTCGAATTGGTCAATAAATACGGCGCTGATGCAGTGCGTTACTATTTCCTCAAAGAAATTGAATTCGGAGAAGACGGCGATTTTAACGAAACTCGGTTTATCAATATATTGAATGCTGAGCTAGCAAATGATTTGGGAAATTTGCTTAACCGTACCCTAAACATGGCTCGCAAATATTGCGGAGGCTCAGTGCCAAATGTGTCGGGGGAAGACATTCCCGGCGACAACCTTCTCAAGAGTATGGGCTGGGATTTGGGCGATCGAGTCGCGGGTTTTTACGAAGAATTGGCTTTTAGCAAGGCTTGCGAAGCTGTACTTGCATTAGTGAGAGCCGGTAACAAGTTTATTGACGTACAAGCACCTTGGAGTTTGTACAAGCAAGGACAGCTCGAAAGTGTCCAACAAGTGCTATATTCTGTTCTGGAATCTGTTAGACTGGCATCTTACCTTTTATCGCCGATTATTCCTAATATCAGCAACGCTATCTATCAGCAGCTAGGTTTTTCAATTGACTTTAACGATCGGGTTGCCGTTAACAGTTCAGCGACTTTTGCAGTTCATGCTGCCTGGGGCGCTTTGCCGGCTAACCAAACTCTGGGGGAACCACAACCTGTTTTTAAGCGGCTAGAACTGCTCGAAACATTACCTTCATAGTTCGCAGCCAGCGATCGGGGTGCTATGACAGATTATGAATTAGCACTTATTTCTTTACCAATCTTTCATAAAAATTGAGGCATAACAATGATGTTGAATAGAATAGAAAGCAACGACCTTTTTACGCCGGAACAGGTTCTGGAAAATCGCGGTCGAGTAGCAATTTTTATTGACGGCTCTAACCTTTTTTACGCGGCTTTGCAGTTGGGAATTGAGATTGATTACACTAAGCTGCTGTGCCGTTTAACTGCGGGTTCGCGGCTGTTACGCTCTTTTTTCTACACTGGTGTCGATCGCACTAACGAGAAACAGCAGGGGTTTTTGCTATGGATGCGTCGCAACGGCTACCGAGTGATTTCTAAGGATTTGGTGCAGTTACCAGATGGTTCTAAGAAGGCGAACTTGGATGTAGAAATTGCTGTGGACATGATGGCCTTAGTCGGGTCTTACGACACGGCGGTTTTGGTCAGCGGTGATGGCGATTTGGCTTATGCTGTGGATGCTGTGAGCTATCGCGGCGTGCGGGTGGAAGTCGTGAGTTTGCGATCGATGACAAGTGACAGTTTGATTAATGTAGCCGATCGCTACATCGATTTGGAAATGATTAAGGACGACATCCAAAAAACATCGCGCCCTAACTATGCTTACCGCCCATTGTCGGGCTTGAGCTTAATGGACGAACACGACGACAGATAGGGAATCGGGAATCGGGAATGGGGGATGGGGAATGGGGAATGGGTAATAGTTAAGGGGTAATAGCTGATGGGTTGAATAATTGAAAATTAGAAGTTAAAAATTTAGCTCAAGTCTGACAGATTTTTGATTAGTGTTTTTAATTAGCCAATTACCAATGCCCAATGCCCAATGCCCAATGCCCAATGATGAATTAGCAATGATTAATCTCAAATCACAAATTCCTAATTTAAAATCCTCAAAATTGGTGCAGCTATGTTTGGCAGCAATGATTTTGGGGATTGGTGCTTGTGCGGCTCCGCAAGAGACTCAAAAGAATAAATTAGCTGAGGATATCAAAACTGCTCAGCAGTCAAACAGCACTCTAACTTTGAACAAAGTAACCCTAGAACAAGCAAACGAAAAGGGCGAGACGTTCTGGAAAGTAAACTCGAAAAATGCCGTTTACAGCAAAGACAACAAGATAGTTGACGTTCAGAAACCAGTCGGAAAATTGTTTCAGGACGGCAAAGAAATTTATGATATTCAGGGAGACACTGGGCAGGTGTTTCAGGAAGGAAATCAGGTTTTTCTCAAAGGTAACATAGTCGCTACTGACCTAAAAAATGGCGTGGTATTGCGGGGAAATGAGTTGGAGTGGCGGCCGAAGGAAGATGTTTTAGTTGTCCGCAATAATTTGATTGGACAGAACAAACAGGTTACTGCTTCAGCCAAGGAAGCGCGGGTTTTCAGTAGGGCTAAGAGGATGGAATTATTCGGCTCTGTGGTGGCGAATGTTAAAGATCCGGTTTTGCAATTGCGAACCGAGCATTTAGTATGGTTTGTGGAGCAACAAAAGGTACACAGCGACCAACCGACTCAAATTGACAGATATAAAGATCAAAAAGTAACAGACAGCGGTTTTGCTGACCAGGTAGATGTAGACTTAAAAACCAAGATTGCGACATTAACGAAAAACGCTCAATTAATGCCATCAGACCCACCGCTGCAAATAGAAAGCAGTTTGATGAGTTGGAATTTTCCGGCCCAATCTGTGATATCGCCCGGGCCTGTAAAGGTTTTTCACCGGGTGGAAAAGGTGACGATGACTGGGGATACGGGGCGGGGAGATTTAGAGAAAAAGATTTTTTATTTGACGGGAAATGTGGTAGGAATTGGGGAAAAACGTCAATCTCAATTAAATACCGATCGCGTAACGTGGTATTTAACTAACCAAACTTTTGACGCAGAAGGAAATGTGGTTTACAAGCAACTAAATCCGGTGTTTAATTTGACTGGGCCGAGGGCGGCGGGAGAGTTGAAAAATCAAACTGTGATTGTCAAAGGTGACGGTGGTGGTGGCCAAGTTGTTACGGAATTTGTCCCGGATGAGAATAAGGGAATTTTGGACAGTAAATAGGATTGTTGCGAAAATTATGCGTCAAGTGATATGGCAGACAGTGGCTTCGGACTCTAGTTTTTCTGGTTCCCTCAGGGTGCTGGGATGGGTTGGTACGGATATCTCGCACGCTGCATACCTGGAACCGGGCTGCCCATAAGCCAGAATAGACTGTAAATTATAAATGTATCGAATAGTAACGGTCTTATGTACAAGCAACTAATTTCAAAGATCAAACCGCTTTTGAAATCACTATTTGCGATCGGTCTGGTACTGACGCTAGCCCTCGGTAACGCTGACGGAGCTCTGGCTGCTCGCAGCGGAGGACGGATGGGTGGCGGATCTTTTAGAGCTCCGGCGCGCAGTTACTCGTCTCCGACTCGCAACGCCCCGTCTGGAGGGGGTTACTACCCCGGTGGCTATGGCGGCGGTTTTGGTGGCGGTTTCGGATTCCCTTTCTTGCTGCCGTTTTTCGGTTTTGGCGGCGGGTTTGGTGGCCTGTTCTCGATTTTGATCTTTATTTCGATCGCGAATTTCCTCGTTCAAAGCTTCCGTCGCGCCGGGAATTCAACTGACCAACTCGGCAACAGCGTCCCTACTACCACAGTATCTGTAGCCCGCTTGCAAGTTGGTTTGCTAGCAGAGGCCCGCGGCTTGCAAGCCGAACTCGACTCGCTAGCGCGCACAGCGGATACCGATACAGCAGTCGGTCGCGCTCAAGTGCTGCAAGAATCTACTCTGGCGATGCTGCGCCATCCTGAATACTGGGTTTACGCGGGCGCTGACTCTATGCAAACTCGCTTGGAAGCAGCCGAAGCTAAATTTAACCAGTTTTCTTTGGCAGAACGCAGTAAGTTTACTGAAGAAACGCTCTCGAATTACAACAATCAACTCCGGCAGGCAGGGAGCAGCAATATCTTGCCTGGTTTGCAGGAAAACGGCGCGCTTGTTGCTTCCGATTTGGATTCCGCTCCCGGTGAATTTATTGTGGTGACGGTGATTGTCGGTACTCAAGGCAAATTGGAATTGCCCTCGGTGAAAAACTCTGAAGATTTGCGCCAAGCTTTGCGCCAGATTGGGGGAGTATCGAGCGAGCAGTTGCTGGCGGTTGAGGTGCTGTGGACTCCTCAAGCTAACGGCGACACTCTGACTTCTGATGATATGTTGGCCGGCTATCCTGATTTGCGATTGATTTAGCGAGCCAAATGGGGCGCTGAGCATTGTTTCAGACGCCCCATCCCGCACTAAAGCTGTGGGGCGAACCCGATCGGTTGTCAGACAAGAAATTTGCAATCTGTTGTGAATGCCGATCGAGTTCATAAAATTTATTCAACAAATGCTATTATTGAAAGATTATTATTCAACGTGATGCCTCAGCGATTGGGAACGAAAATTTAATAACTTAAACATCTGCCACAATTTTTTCTATCCCGAGGCGCAGAGGTAAAGAAAGGCTCTTCATCCGGATCTGCATTACTGTCGCTCCGACTGGTAACGAGCACACGAAAGATGATTATTTAAAAAAGCGATCGGGAGCTAAATTTATGGCAGACAGCAGCAGCAGAAAAAAAGCACTTTTTATTTTGAGCCAGTTAAATAACGACGATATTGACTGGATCATCCAAAAAGGTAAAAGGGAAGTTCTCGATGCGGGCGGGACTTTGATTTTTGAAGGGAGACAAATAGATGCGTTATATATTGTTTTGGAAGGGAGTTTGAGCGTTTCGATCGAGGCCCAAGAGACGAAAGAACTCGCTAGAATAGCTAGCGGTGAACTTGTGGGAGAAGTTTCTTTTATTGATGCTCGCCCTCCTTTGGCTACGGTAAAGGCGATCGAAAAAACTCACTTGCTGGCAATTCCCCGGCGCCAGTTAGTAATCAAACTCGAACACGATATGGGTTTTGCTTCCCGTTTTTATTATGGAATTTCGCTCTGTTTGGCAGACAGGATGCGCGGTACGATCAGGCATATAGAATACGGGCGCAATATAGAAGAATTTGACCAACCAGAATTAGAGCGCGAGGATATGAATCCTAGCATTATACAAAATTTAGCCCTAGCTCAGGCAAAGTTTAATTGGCTGAGGGAAAATGTTAGGGCTTGAGTAATTTTGAGGTATCGGGATAGATGTCACAGAAATCTCAAACAAAATAAGGGCCGGGTTTTAGGGTAAAAGTCGATCGACTTTTACCCTAAAACCCGGCCCTTTGGAGTTGCTACCTCGCGCGCTGAGGCGCAACCACCAACCAGACAACCTAGATAACTCCCGGCCCTTTGTGACGGGTGTCTGCTTCTTCTGTGAGTTTTCCTTCCTCGCCTCTTTTATCTTTGATTTCCGCAAGAACTCGGGCGCGTTCTGCTGCTTCGGCTTCGGCTTTTTCTCTCAAATCGCCCGGTTCGTTGATGTACATTTCCGGTTCGATCGCGTAATTGTTAACAAGACCTTCTTGGTCTACTGTATAACCATCTGTAGTGTGAATGCTTTCGTCATCGGTTTGGTCGTCTGTTTTGGCGTCTTTCTGCTTTGCTTCAGTGGTTGCGTGCATGAAGTTAGAGCCTTCGCGCTCTTGCCGCGCTGCTGTTTCAGCAGGAGTAATGCCCCTGTCGTAGTGGGGGGCTTCCATATTAGCTTCGATTTGTTCGTCGGTTGGTGTTGATTTGCTAATCTTACTATCGGGCGGTGTTGGTTGGCGATTAGTCATGATTTTTTCCTGAGTTATTTTTTCAAAAAGGTCTTTCGCTTATAGTTTAATCTTAAGCTTAAGCTAACTCATTAACAAACTATCTTTGGTTATAGTTTATTCAAAATTGCTATTATCTATAATAATACACTTATTCCATCTTCCTCAAGACAGATTTAATTGTGTTTTTATTCAAAAATTTATACCGGGCGAGTAGATGGCATCTATCTAAAGGTAGAGAATTGGTAATAAGTAATTGGTAATCGGGAATGCGTAATTGGAAATTGCGAAAATTACCAATAACCAATGACTAATGACTAATGACTAATGACCAATGACTAATGACTAATACCAATTTCATAAAGTAGCGCTAGATTTGACCCCCCCAACCCCCCTTAGTAAGGGGGGGCTTCGGATTTCATTAGCACATCTTTAGAAAAATGGTATAACAACGGAAAGCGAGCGGGGACGCTCGCGCTAATGACTACTGACTACTGACTACTGACCAATGACCAATGACTAATGACTTTTTTATGCTTCTTTATAGAAGCGGATGATTTCGCGGACGTGGTTGAGAAATTGTCCGTCGTCGGTAAGCTGGGCGATCGCACTTTCTGCATCTCTTGCCAGTTTAGTGTGTTCTGCCTGATTTGTCGATCGCAAAGATTGTAGAGATGCGGATAAATTAGTTAATTCTCTTGTAGTAGCCTGTTGCTCCCGCTCTTGGACAGCTACCCACGAATTCGGATTATTTAAACTGAATTGATTGGATAAATCTTTAACTGTAGATTCTAAGTTTGCAAAGCGGCTGCGGAGTTCGACAATATCTTCGCGGGGGTACAAAAATTGGCTGCGGATACTTGTCAGCCGCTGGGCTAAATACTGATAACCTCGGATAGCTGGACGCATTACAGTTAACAGCAGTGCAGCACCGGAACTGAGATAGCCCACAGCACTAATTCCAGTGACGGCTAAGGTGTAAAGTACGATCGCGCTTCCGAGATGCAGGGCGATCGCCACAAAGAGCGATCGGCTAACTAATACACTAACGTATTTGACTTGTTCCTGATCGACAGCAATATTTCTTTTAGTAGATTCCGCAGCTTGCGCTAAAACTTCTTTAGCTTCAAAATGGACATTCCAAGGAACTGTAACTATCAGCAACAGCCATTCAAAAATAGCAATAGCAATTACCCAATCAATAAAACTGCCGGCGGGGACGTGCAGCCATTGTAGGATGGCAAAAACTAACAATAAAAATATGCCAGTACCGGCACCGAAACCTGCAAAACTGTACATAAAGAGAGCCTTTGTGAAATGTTATTTTGATTGTGAGTAGGTTGTTTTGGTCTGGAGTCCGAAACTGTGACAGTTAAGTAATCGTCCTATTAATCCCGGTTGATTAGTTATGAGTAACAGTGCGAGGGAAGGGTTGCAACCAACCAAGCTTTTTCAGCGAAATACTTGCTATATCTCAATCGTGGAATGTTATTTTGATTGTGGGTAGGTTTTTGAGGTGTGGAAGAATAAGCTGTGACAGTTGAGAAAGCGTCCTATTGTTGAACCCAGTTTATTAGTGATTAGTAATCTTGCAGGACACAAGAGTTTCCAGACACCTGGTTTGTTTAAAAAAAATACGCTGGATTTCACCGAGCAATAATAGTTAAATAAAACGGTTTGTTTGTGAGAATTGCGTAAGTTCTAAATAATTACTTATTAGCGATTAGCGATCGGGATAAAGTCAGAGTTTCCCCAAGTCATACCATTTAATATTTAAGATTTGAGATTAGTAATGACTGATTGTATCTGGGTTTGCAGCTTGTCTAAAGTAGCATTCTTTTTTGAAATGGTATAACTCACAGGGTTACACTTGGGGAAAAACGCAGCAATGTCAAAACGCTCCTCTATCCACTTTTCTTTTGCAGAGCTGCTCGATCGCCTGCGGCTGAGATAAACTGATTGAAAGGTCGATCGCCCGTTGAGCAAATTACCAGCTTGTTACCAAGGCGGTGATACTGCAACCTGCGATCGGCCACAGCAAAATAGGTGATAAAATTAACTCTACCGTCTCCGATTTCCAATAACTGCACGTCTACCACGTAAAATCAAAAGTCAGCAGCAAGGACAAACCGATGGCGAACTCAACTCTTGGCCTAGAAAATCAACTTTACAATTATCTATTATCTATTTCCCTGCGGGAACCCGATATTCTCGCTGCGCTGCGGGAAGAAACTGCTCAGCATCCTATGGGTATGATGCAAATAGCTCCCGAACAAGGTCAGTTTATGGAGATGCTGGTGCAGCTTATGGGAGCGACAAAAACCTTAGAAATTGGCGTTTTTACTGGTTATAGCTCCCTGTGTGTAGCCTTAGCGTTGCCTCCTAACGGTCAAATTATTGCCTGCGATGTCAGCGAGGAATATACTTCTATAGCGCGACGCTATTGGGAAGCTGCGGGTGTAGCAAACAAGATTTCTTTGCAGTTGGGCCCAGCACTAAATACTCTCGAAAAACTAATAGCCGAGGGACAAGCCGGAACCTTTGATTTTGCGTTCATCGACGCTGATAAAGAAAATTATGAGGCTTATTTTGAGCGATCGCTCCAACTTGTACGCAATGGCGGTTTAATAGTAATTGATAACGTTCTGTGGTCGGGACGAGTTGCCGATCCTGAAGTACAAGACACAAGTACCACCGCCATTCGTGCTTTTAATGACAAGTTGCGTAACGATCCCAGAGTTACTCTCAGTGTTGTCCCCATTGGTGACGGACTGACTTTAGCCCTGAAACGCCGCTGGGCGACTATGATGCAGCCCGAACATCACAATTAAAGAGTTGTAGTTGCTGGGAACTTCATTAAGGCCAAAGAAACCAGGTTTTTATCTGTATTGAAGGCCACGATACAGTATTATCGTGAAAAACCCGGTTTCTGCCGACACGCGCATCTAGAACTATATTAATTACCGACAATAGATTACAATTATTAAAAGTAGTAACAAATATTATTAATTTCAAGTAAAAATGCTGGCATCAAATTTACAAATAAAATTACCAATTCACGAAACTTTTCAGTGTACGGTTCAAGGCGAAGGTTATTGGACAGGCACCTTGGTAGATTTTATTAGATTGGCCGGTTGTCCCGTGGGGTGTCCTTGGTGCGATACAGGCTATGGAAATGGTGGCAAAAGTTTGCCATCTCTGCCGCAGTCTATCTCTCAACTATTGGCAGAATTGCAGTCTCCGAGAGTTGTCATTACTGGCGGCGAACCTTTTATTCACCAGAATTTACCGGAGTTAGTTGCAGCATTGTTACAAGCTGACAAACAGGTAAGTATTGAAACTTCTGGCGCTTATTGGCAAGATGTTTCGCCGCTGGCTTGGATTACTCTTTCTCCTAAAGAACACGTCAATCCTAAATATCCGGTGCAAGAGCATTTCTGGAAGAAAGCTAATGAAATTAAGTTGGTGGTTAGCACGGGCGAAGAAGTTAATTTTTACAAAAAATATTTTGTTGATGATCTGAATATTCCTGTATTTTTGCAGCCGGAGTGGGAAAATCGCGATCGGGCGATTCCGATTATTTTGGAGTTGCTAAAACAGCATCCTAGTTACAGGTTATCTTTGCAAACTCACAAGTTTATTGGTGTGCAATAAACATCCAAAAATCATGTATGGCGGATTCATAAACTATCTATGAAACCACAAATAATCTCATCAACTCGCCCTATCCCCCAATACGGTTCACTTAAGGTTTATTTGTCATTGCGAGCGTCCTCGCGCGGCAATCTCCGTATATATGTTTCACATGGTTTTATAGACTGAACAGTCTTAAGTGAACCGTATTGTCCTATCCCCCGTCATTATTCACATCAACGTCTTACTCAATAAATTAATGTGCTTTTGTATTGTTTGTTGGTGGGGGCGGGTTTACAATATTATTCATTTTTAGCATATATGGTTGGTGAACCCGCCCCTACCAGCGATGAATTTTGGAATGATTTATTTCAGTTTTGAACATCGCACAAATCGGCGATCGCCCTTTCTTCAGGATGGTTAGCAATATAATTGTCCAGCCATAAATTATTTATTTACATATTTTGCTAAATTTTCTCGCCTCTTCAGGATGGGAAGCAAAGTAATCTTCCAACCACAAGCAACCTTCCCTGATAAAATGATCTAAATCAAATTCTAAGTTCCACAACTTGATAGTATTGTCAAGCCCACTAGAAGCCAGTGTTTTGCCATCTGGACTAAACATCACGCTGGTAACGCGGCCAAGGTGTCCTTCTAAAATTGATATTTCCAGACCATTTTTTACATTCCATATCCTCACTGTACCGTCATCGCTAGAGGAAGCTAAAGTCTTGCCATCTGGACTAAAGCTGATATTGCTTATCTCAGATAAATGTCCTTCTAGGGTGAACAATAATCGGCCATTTTCTGCATTCCATAGTTTGACTATACTGTCCGAACCACCAGAAGCAAAAATTTTACCATTTGGGCTAAAGCTAATGGTAGCTACCCAACCACTATGGGCAGGAAAACTGTGCATTAAACTCCTTGTTTTTAAATTTAATAGCTGTATATCACCGTCAGAACAAGCCACAACTAGAGCTTTTCCATCTGGACTAAAACTTAAATCGGTTACAATACTGCGAGGTTCTTTAAAGGTTTGCAATAACCTCATATCTGCTACATTCCAAAGTTTTACCGTACTATCAGAACTGCCAGAAACCAAGGTATTTCCATCTGGACTAAAGCGAACGCTTCTCACCCAAGCGCTATGACCGTTGAGAGTTTTTAGTAGTCTACCATCTTGCACATTCCACAACTTAATTGTTTTGTCAACACTGCCGGAAGCTAATATATTACCATCGGGACTAAAACTAACACTTAGCACCAGACCTTGATGACCGTTGAGAGTTTGGAGTAAAGTACCATTTTTCTTATTCCATAACTTTATTTTAAAGTCGTCGCTACCGGAAGCTAACATCTTACCGTCGGGACTAAAACTGACAGATTGAACATTAGTGCTATTTCCTTTAATGGTTTGCGGTTCCCTCACGTCTAAATTCCAGAGCTTAATTGCACTATCAAAACTTCCAGAAACCAGAGTTTTGCCATCTGGACTAAAACCAATACTCAAAATTCTGCCACGATGTCCTTTAAGAAGTTGCGGTTCAGTTGTATTGTCGTTTATATCTTCTAAATTCCACAATTTGACTGTACTATCGGAACTGATAGTGGCTAGAGTATTGCCATCTGGACTAAAAATTGCACTCCAGACAGCCCTGCGATGGGTTGGAAGGTTTTGCAGTAAAGTTCCATCTACTACATTCCACAGTTTCACTATGCCGTCTTGATCGGTAGAAGCTAAGGTTTTACCATCGGGACTGAAACTGACACTTCTGGTGTTACTTTTATGATCTTCCAGAGTATTTATGAGAGTTCCATCGCCAATATTCCAAAGCTTCACGGTTGTATCAAAACTTGCAGAAGCCAGAGTTTTACCATCGGGACTAAAACTAATATGGGTAACTATCTGGGTATGTGCTTTCAGAGTTTTTAATAATGTAGCGTCGGCTGTTTTCCACAAATTGATAAAACCAGCAGAACTACAGGAAGCGAAAATTTGACCGTCAGGACTAAAGCTGACACTTCTCACCCAGCTATGATGAGCCTTAATAGTTTTAATTAAAGTGCTGCGCGTTACATCCCACAATTTGACAGTACCATCTTCACTTCCAGAAGCCAAAATCTTGCCTTGAGGATGAAAACTCACACTCGTAACTCTACCAGTATGTCCTGTCAGGGTTGATATTAATGTAGCTGGTCTAGCATTCCAGAGTTTTACCGTACCATCCTCGCTAGCAGAAGCAAAAATTTTGCCATCGGGACTGAAAGTTACACTTCTGATAGCGCCACGATGACCGATCGCGCGATCGCGTTCTCTAACATGATAAATTGCCTGTTGTAGCCCCCTCGTTACTTGTATCTGTGTCTCATAGCTGGCTGATTTTTCTAATCCTTTGATCTGTTGTGCTGCTTGTAAGGCTTTCAGCAGCGCCTCAAAAGGATCGGAAGCCAAAGCTACTTTAGAGAATGAAGTTTGCAAGATTACTTGTTGTTCTGCTAGTTGCTGTTGGGCTTTTTTTACTTGTAATTGGATTGAGAATGCTGTGATGATAGAAACTGCCAAAACTATAGAACCGATAGCCACAATCCGGGTAGCCCTCCGCTGGGCTTGAGTTAATTTTAGTTTTGCTTTTTGTTGAGCCAAAACTAAAATTTCATTCGCCTCTGCTAATATCTGACCTTCTTCTTCTTTGACGACTAAAGCCTGTTGAACTTCTCGCTTTTCCCAATTTTGAGCCGCTGCTAAAAAGCGGTAGTCCAGAGGACTTAAACTTTGATTCTTTGCCCAATCTAAAGCTTCTTGTAGGGCATTTCCCCGCAGGAGCCGCGAATTATCTTCAAAATTGGCAGCATTCCAAGCATTAAAATTTTCCGCATAAGGGCGAAGCTTGGCTAACTGTTTATCCACCCATTCAAGATTGAAAATTTCGGCATAAATTAGGTTGTAAACTTTTAATTTGCCTTGATGCAGAACCACCAAACCTGAGAGGCGCAATTCTGTTTGTTCGGGACTGCCATCGGCAAGAACCCCCCCCTGCCCCCCTGACAGGTGTAGGTTTTTTACAACTAGGAGGAGTTACAAGTATAGAAGGCATCTACAGGAGTGTGAGGGAAGGAACTCCAACGCTCAAGATGAATGGTTCGATTGTTGAGTAAATTAGCCATCAGAGTCACAAAGCCGAGAAGAAAGCAAGACAAATGACGCTGTTTTTTAAGGCCCATCGGCTGATTTAAAGCAATGTGTCCAGGGGGAAGTTGTTGAAAATTTGAGGCTAGTGATTGATTTTCGTGAGTGCCACCAAGAATCACCATCCATAAAGTGGCAATAGCCAGCACTAACCACATTCGTTCGGCTCGTTGTGGAGCGAGTAAACGGGTATTATGCCATTGCCAGCCATCAGATTTGAGATCGCGGTAAACACATTCGGTACAAGAACGTAGTCCATACCAAAGAACGTTTGCTTCTTCCGGTTTGAAGTCTGTCAGAACCAACCACGGGTCTTTGTAATCTAGATCCCAACGAGCTAGGAGTGTACAAGACAGAGGATTAGTTTTAAAACACACGACTTCGGCAGACCATGATTGTCCACCTTGACGAACCAGATGTGCCAGTGGCTGCCATGTCTGTTGAGATGGCAGGCGATAAGTTCCTTGGTGGTTGATACGTAGAAATGGATGCCAGCCCACACTTTCAATTAATTGATAAAGCCAATCAGCATACAATCCTCGGTCAGCCGCAACTATCACCCTAAAGTTAGCGGGAATCACACCTTGAACTTGAGAAATCAGTTTTTGCCAATGGGGTTTCCAACTTCCAGGCTCTGTGGCTCTGACAATAGACCAAGCTACGGGAATTCCCGACCCACCCAATAAGATGTTCATCGACAGAACTGTAAATTTATCCCCGATGCTAGTGGCATCCAATGCCAAGGCAATGTCCTCAACATTTTTGGGTAGTAAACTCAGAACCCACAACAGTAATGGAGCAAAACAACTACTCACATTCAACTCACGACGATGAAATCCTTTTTTAGCTGGGGCTTCTTGATACCATTCTTTTAATCGCTGACGAACTGTATTCGGCTTTTCTCCATTGAGCTGGGCAATCAAATGCGAAACTTGGGTTAAGCTGCTAGATCTGGTCATGACTACACCGAAGCTCCAAGTCGCTAAGCCAATCGCTTGAGGTATGGACAGGTGAGGCATTTGTTTTGACACGATACATGACCAATCCTTGAGATGCTTATTTTTCAGCATTGAGGTTTTTCCCGCAGCCACGTGTTTCGTTTAATCACCCTTATTTTCGCCTGGTTTAATTGACTTTATACTACCCCTTCGTAAAAAACCTACACCTGTCAGCCCCTGCCCCCCCTTGCTAAGGGGGGGAGTAAGAGTGCTTATTTTTTCAGGGCTAAGGGAGGATTCTTGAGTATTTAGCCCCCCCTTAGCAAGGGGGAGTTGGGGGGGGTTTGCGCTTATTTTTTCAGAGCTAAGGGAGGATTTTTGAGTATTTAGCCCCCCCTTAGCAAGGGGGGGTTGGGGGGGGTTTGCGGATTGCAAAATTTGCTGGTAAAGCCCTAATAACTGGCCTGCTTTTTGCTGATTTCTCAAAATGCGATCGCGAATAGTTTTCAAATGTTCAGGCTCATCCTGAGACTCCCAATTCTCCACAATCCGCAACTGCACCACCTCTTCAACCGATCGCAAATTTCCCAATGCAGATTCCTCAAGCACCAACTTGCACAGCTTTTGCGTTAAAAAAGGTTGTCCGCCCGTCCAATCTAAGATTTGGGCGATCCTCTGCGAGGGCTTCGCTAACGCACTTTCAGCATCACCAACTTGTCCCCGCCAACCATCAATCAAAGGCTGCACTTCATCAATTTTAAAACCGCCTAAATTTATCGCCTTACCAATATTAAAAGGAGTTTGAGTTTTATCAGCAATCAAATCCGCCGGTGTCGCCACCCCCAACAGCGCAAAAGTCAAACGCCGGTATAAAAAATTGTCAACTCTTTGATTGTAAAACCAGCGAATCAGAGCAAAAAACTCATCCGTAGAAAAATTCATGCTCAAAACGCGATCGATCTCGTCAACAAAAATAACAATATTTGATTCTATCTCAACTAAAACAACTTCCTCAATAAACAAACTAAACCGCTGTAGAGGCGAAAACAAATCCCGGCGATCGCGCCACCAACTCCGCCAATTAACTTTATTGCCTAGCTGACAGCTACTAACTAAAGAATTAACAATACCAGCATACCATTTTTCCGCAGTTACATCCTCCTTACCAATCCCAGTTAAATCGATAAAAGCGCAAACAGTACCTTCAGCTTGCAATCTTTGCATAGCCCGCACCCGCAAACTAGACTTACCCATTTGCCGGGAATTCAAAACGTAACAAAACTCACCAGCCTTCAAACATTCATAAAAGTCCAAGTCTGCTTGCCGCGTCACGTAACTAGACGCATCTGCTGGGAGACTCCCGCCAATCTGATATTCATAACCAAGTGGAGATTCTTTAATCATTGCTTGCACCTCAATCTAGACTCGATTGTACGATCGCTTACCTGACTGTGTAGCGATTTATTAAAAAACCTGACTTTTGCTGATTTTGCTGATGCTCGATCGGGCTACACCTGATTTTTTCCTATAAATTCAGAGCCGAAAGCTATTTATCAGTTCCTATAATACCTGATTTTATCACCATTGCCGTTCAAGAGTTTTAGCAAGAAACTGATAACAAGAAGTGAAAGATGCAGTTAAAAACACGAAATTCACGAGAAGCCCCACGTCTTGCCCGAAGGGAAGTGTGGGATGAATCGCGGGTCAACGGAGGTACGGAGTTGACCAAATCAACTAATCGCTAGGTCGATCTTGATTCTCAATATAATGCTGTAGAGCATTTTCTCCCCTGTCTAGCTTTCGCAGGAATGAAACCTTCTGCCTTCTGCCTCTTTCAAAACATTTCTCGTTTCGACACCACTAATTCACTCAAGGATAGTTACATGATTGACGATTTTAGTTTGCCGCCCACAGTTATTAGAGTTTTAATCGTTGGCGATAAAAACGCACAGTCCACAATCGATTTTGGCGATGGCGATTTTGGTTTATCAGAATTAATTAAAGCTCTTGAAATTAATTCTGTCAATCTCGGATTGTATGTGGATTTCAAGATAACAAAAGTTCATCGGGCTACAGGTACTGATAATGATAAGACGGATTTTCGGTTCAATAGCCTAGAAATGTTCAATCCCAAAGATTATGATGAAATCTGGTTTTTTGGAATGTCCCGATTTGTAGACCCCGTAAAAGAGCCAAAAAAATTTGAAAATTCATTATCTTTGAAGGATGACGAATTGAAAATTATTTCTCAGTTTATGGATAATGGCGGAGGAGTTTTTGCCACAGGAGATCACCAAGATATAGGAAATGGACTATGCGCCCGTATACCTCGCGTCAGAAGTATGCGTAAATGGTATTTCCCCAAAGAGGGGCTATATGGAGAACCTGTAGCTCCACCAGTTGGAGTTCCAGGAATGGAGGAAAATCAAGATCAAGGTCAAGATTCGTCTAAAAGACATGACACCTTGAGGGAAGGAAACGATTCCGGATATCAATTTGATGACCAATCGGATGATATTCCCCAGCAAATTATTCCCAAAATGTACTCAACTATATTTTGGACTAAAGAGGGGATTTTCAAAAAACGCTATCCTCATCCTTTGCTCTCCAAATCTCGTGGTGTAATCAACGTTCTTCCGGATCATATGCACGAGGGAGAATGCTATGTTGATGAGGATTTAACGAAAACTTTTCCCTTTGATGGATACACCATAACCGAGTATCCTATTTTGCCAAAGACTGGTAAACCCCTAAAACCAGAAGTGATTGCGGAAGCAATAGTTATTGGAGGTCACAAGGATGAATACTCCAGTCTGCCAACAAAAGCCAAAATTTTTGGTGTCTTAGGAGCTTATGACGGACATAAAGTTAATGTCGGAAGAGTTGCGGTGGATGCAACTTGGCATCACTTCATTAACATCAATGTCATCGGCGAGACTCCTCATAACCAAGATGACATAAAGCATCAAGGCTTCAATGCTTCTGATAAAGGCAAAAAAGTTTACAACGATATCAAAACCTACTGGCGAAATATTGGTGTTTGGCTGGCTCCTAAAAAAATCCAAAAATCAATACTTGCAACAGCCTTATGGGGAATACGTTGGAGTTATCCGCTAGTAGAGGAATTGTCGTCCAGAACAGTTCAAGAAGGCTTGAGTCGTGAGGGAATATTATACCTGGGTCGTGTAGCACGATATTCCTTGAATAATATTTCTTCTGAAGAGCAAGTAATTCAGTGGCTAATTCCTTCCCTTACTGAAATAGAGGATATCGTCTCTCCTTGGTGGGGTAATTCAGAGTCAGCTCCTGATTTAGTTTTTGATGTGATTGTCAACTCGGTACTTGGAGGTATGATTTTATCAATTGCCAAAGAGTTTCCAGAACGCAGTCAAGAAAATAAACTGAGAGCTGAAAGAGAGTTGAACCGAGTTTTAGATTCTGGAGTTTATTTAGGAATTAAAGCTGCTCAAGAAACATTACGAATCTCAGTCAGGCAAATAGAAAGCATCAGTTCTCAGATTGAAAAATTTGCAGAAGTTAAACAGGAGAATTCTCGGCAATAGCTATTGATTAGTTTAAGGAGCAAGCAAGTTAAATTTATTTGCTCCTTGCCAAGAATGGTCAATAGCTACTAAATATACAGATGCGTTTGCAATCAAAATAAATTACAGTCAACTAAGAAGGCTAGAAACAGATGACGAAACTATCCCCTTTTAATCCCACTTCTAAAGATTTACCGAAAGATAGCGGAATCTGTAAATTAAACAAATTCGCGCTCTTTGAAGGACCAGACATTACAGATATCACGGACAAGCCAGATCCAGGTTGTCCCGAAGCCATTGATAAGCTCGAAAAGTACAATCAGCAACTCAAAGATGAGGGCAAGAAGCCCCTTAACGCCCACTTCTACTTCCTCAGTGAAATTGAAGATTTGATTGGTGGCTGCCAAAATCTTCCTTGCTTCCTCAAAGCAATAGCAAACACCAAATACAGCAACGCGACACTAATTATCGATAAGGTTTGCCACCTCTCTGAACCACTGATAATTCCCTCTCGGTTTACTCTTGCAGGCGTTGGCATCGACGGAGAAGGTAAACTCGAATTCGATAATCTTCCTGACGGTGTTTCTGCGATCTGCTTGGATAAAGCTGCTACCAATATCACTATCCGCGATCTGGCGATTGGGCGTGTCGGTGGTGGAGTCAATATCGGTATTGATGTCTCGCGCGCCAACAAAGTCTTTATCCGGGACGTGATTGTCACAGGCTTCTTTGCAGGAATCTATGGCAGTCGTCCTGGTTGGTTGGCTTTATCGGTATATGTTGACCGTAGCAGCATCTTTGGAAACGATTACAACATTGTGATGCACAGAAACGCTTTCCACTGGAGGATTCGCGACTGCATCCTGAATCAGGCTAAGTGTTGGGGTCTCCTGATCTTTGGCAAAGATAACGACCCTGTACCACCACCTGAGAACAATATGGGATGGGGAAACGATTATTTGATATCCGGTTGTCGCTTTGAGGGAAGTGGAATTGGTGGTGCCTTGCTGGGGTCGCACGCGGCGATGTTGATGAACAATCGGTTCGAGCAGAACGGCGGTGTTGGCGGTGTCGGCGTGAAGATTCAGCCATCGGCGACAGGAACTCGGATGGTGTCCAACGTTATTAGCGGCAACCAGGTGCTTGACACATCGAAAAAATCTGAAACGCAGCGGTGGGGAGACATTGAAACAGCGTGATGGCCAGCGTGTCGATCGCTCTGGACTGTCAAAACAAGAGGAATTATTCTTTCATTCCTCATGAGCGAATGCCTACGGCGCGCTACGTGCTTGTGTCCAGCACTATCACTATAGCTTTGCGCGATCGCCTTTTCAGTTGACAAAAAACTGAGGGCGATTCCTTTGTCTTTTATTGACGCTATCTGTTGGATACTCTCGCATCGGACGCCAGCACCCAAATCTAGACTTGATTGTACGATCGCAAACCTGACGATGTAGAGATTTACCAAAAAACCTGACTTTTGCTGATTTTAATGATGCTTTGTCAGGGTGCACCTGATTTTTTCCTATAAATTCAAAGCCTGAAGTTATTTGTCAGTTCCTATAATACCTGATTTTATCACCATTGCCGTTCAAGAGTTTTAGCGAGAAACTGATAACAGGAAGCGAGAAGGGCAGCAAAAAAATATAAATAGCAACCATTACTTCCTAAATAAACCAATTAGTTTGAAATACAAAGGAGCAACTGAAATGGCAAATATCAACGGTACTCAATTCAATGACAACAATACTGTCAACGGGGACAATAAGTTGCACAAATCATTAGTGGGAACCGATTCGGAATGGCAGCAAAGTCCGAACGGGCTAGTATTAACGCTTGGCAATGATGTAATCCACGGCCTGGAAGGCAAGGATATCATTTACGGTCGTGGAGGGAGCGATCGCTTATACGGCGACAGCGGTAATGATATCATTTACGGCGGTGATGGCAGCAACAGTGGCAACAACTTCAATAACAGCGACTATCTGGATGGCGGCAGTGGCAACGACAACCTGTACGGCGAGACTGGCAGCGACCAATTGTACGGCGGCAGTGGCAACGACTATCTGGATGGCGGCAGTGGCAACGACGACCTGTGGGGCGAGGCTGGCAATGACATTCTTACTGGCGGTGCTGGCAATGATTACCTTAACGGTTTCAGCAACGGCACCGAATTTGACACCCTCACAGGCGGCGCTAACGCGGACACTTTCGTGCTGGGCGCGCAATCCTACTACAATTTCTACACCGGAGATGGTTTCGGCCTAATTACAGACTTTAACTCATTAGAAGGCGATAAAATCGCACTCTTTGAGACTCTAGATAAATACACTGTGGTGTCTGGAGACTTCGGGTATGGCAACGCTGCTCTAGATACTAAGATATTGTTCGGAAATGATGTAATTGGTGTGTTGCAAGACACCACCAATGTCACAGCGACGGACTTCATCCTTGGCGATCCGTTTCCTGGCTAAGCCGATCGCCCTCTGCCTGGTTAAACTTAGCCGTATTATTTGACGGCGTTACAAAAGTTATGGCAGAGGGAATAAATCAAGTTTTAACGATTCAAAACAATGTAGTAGCGATCGTACAGGTTGCTCAATCTCTACGTCCTAATTTTGAACAACAATGAGTAACAGAAATGGCAATTATTAATGGCACTAACTTCAACGACAACGGTATCGATAAACCCAAGTTAATTGGAACTAATGCAGATGATTCAATCTTTGGCTATACAGGAAATGACATATTGTCGGGTATTGGTGGAGATGACAAGCTGTACGGCGCTTCTGGTAGCGATGAGCTGTATGGTGGCGCTGGTAATGATTATTTAGATGGTGGGTTTGACAACGACGTTCTCGATGGTGGCTCTGGTAATGACACTTTATATGGTGGCGCTGGCTACGACTATCTAGTTGGTGGCTTTGGCAACGACGTTCTCGATGGTGGCAATTTAGATGATGCTCTACTTGGTGGTACGGGCAGCGATAGTCTCTTCGGCGACAGCGGTAACGATCAACTTACTGGTTACGGCTTTGGGCAAAATGAATTCGACATCCTCACAGGTGGCATTGGAAAAGACACCTTCGTGTTGGGTGACATAAATAGTGTTTACCACCTCGGAAATGGCTACGCCACAATTACGGACTTTAGCTTAATTCAAAGCGACAAAATCCAAATTAAAAGCCTTCTAACAGACGGTTACTCGCTTGGGCTTGGCAACTGGGAAGGTAGCAATGCCCAAGACACGGGAATCTTCTACAAGGGTGATTTAATTGGTGTTGTGCAAGACCAAAACATTACTAATCTCAACCCAAATCAGGTGTTTATTTCTGCATCTAGTCCGCTCTAATACCTGATTTTATTACCCAACAACATTACTTGGAGAATCATCATGAATAACAACATTCAAAACCAAAAAATCTCAGTTGTACGGCCTGTAAGATCTATCGTCCTTGCCACCTTGATGGCAGTATCTTTTTCCTCTGCAATGGCAATTTTAGGTAACACTTCTCAAGTTTTTGCCAACCCTTTAAAATCACAACAGGTTAATCATCTTCAAATTAATGAAGTAATTACTTCCCCATCTTCGATTGTCGGCAACTGGAAAGGGAATCTTTCTCATCGAGGTGATGATGCCTTAACCTCTGTTGAAATGGTTATTAAACAGGGAGCAAACCAGCAAGGAACATGGAAATTTATAGGAGAAAATAATACTCCTTTTGAAAGTGGTGCAGTAGTTGCCTCTGTAGGTGCTAATAGTGCAACTTTGGAATTCAAGCAAAAAGACAAAAAACCTAGTTGGTTTTTCAAATGCAAACTTCCCAACAATACCCAGCTTTCTTGCGAAAAGGTTGGCAATACAAATTGGAATCTCACTTTGAAAAAAAATTAGCTTGACTCGCGAGAAGCCCTACGTCTCACCGGAAGGTGAGCGTGTTTTCTTTAACCTAAAACACGGCAGAAATACTCGCGGTACAAATTGCAGCGCGGCATCACATAATTGTTTTGCCGCCCCACAATTCCCATGCTGTGCAACTTATAAATTTGCATTGAATCCAATTCAACTGCTTCCGGGGAATTTACAACTTTTTTCAAAGCTAAAGCTAATTCGGGATTTTGTTGCAGAATTTCTAAATGCCTCCGCAAATGATTGCTGTAGATTCCCGATTCTGAGGCAGCATTTTCTAATAGCTGATTTAATGAGATTTTCCCACAACTAACCTCATACATTGCTAATCTTACTAAATAAGGATGTCCGCCGATCGCACAAATCAACTCCCGCAATTGCCCCTCATGCCAATCCAAGCCATGCAAACGAGCTAAATCATAAATTTGCTGGCTCTCAAACTCCAGCAGTTCCACGGGGACTCCCGCATTAAACGGAGATTGATTCATATCCAAAGGAATATAAACCTCCGTAGAATGCGCCATTACCAACCGTAAATTTTTCCAGATATCAGAAATTTTGGCTTTTTCGTGCCAGCTTCGCAGCATCCCCAGAAAATCTTCAACTACTTCTGTGTAGGGAAATATGCGATCGACTTCATCCAATCCCAACACTAGAGGAGTTGCTATTTCTGCCAGCAAATACTCTTCAAAGTATACAGTACAGTTATCGTTGCTGCCTAAAATATCCGTATCCCAATACTCGTTTAACTTATTTTCTAACTTTAACTGCCGGCTTACCATCAAGCACATCCAGCGCAGAAATTTATCAAGATTTGTTAAAATTCCTCGGTCGGCGGCGCTCAAATCCAAATAAACTGCGTGATAATTTTCCTTGACAGCGCTAGCTAAAATCCGGTTCATCAGTGAAGTTTTACCCATCATCTCCGGGGCCTTAATCCGAATCAGAGAACCGGGTTTTACAACCGTTTCCTCGCAGAGAGAGTCGATGCTGGAACGCTCTATATAAAAAGGTGAATCTAAGGCTACTGAACCTTCGGGAAATTGCAAATTTGCGGCCGTCGGTAATGTTGGCGAGGGCAGGTTTCTGTGCAGAGATTGACTTGGTTCTGCTTCATAAGCTCTCCTCAGCGCTTCTTTGAAGTTTTTCTTAGTAATTCTTTCTCCCAAAGCTTCTGAAAACTTGTGCCACAATTTGTTACCGACATCTTTGTTGAGGTATTCAGCACTGTAGCCGTAGGTTTTGGCAATTTCATCGTAACTTTTGCCCTCCCAAGAACCTTGAAGGACTTTCATTTCGATATCGCTGAGATATTTGCCGGTGTTTTGAGCAAAAATGCGATCGGCTGATTCTTTGGTTTTGCTCCAAGAGAATTCTAATTCTGATTTCATGGGATCGCCCGTGAGTACGTATATACGTAAGTATGCAGACTATTGCGAGAGATATATTGTTCCTGAATGGAAAAATTTATGATTCGGCGGTTGAAACCGCGTCTACACAAACAAAGTCTGCCTCCGCAGACTAAAGAATAAATGGGTATTTAAGCCGGGTTTGGGATGACCCTGACTTTTCCCTATTTTAACTGATTTAAGCTGAGTTTTTACTGTCAATCAGGTTGAAATACCTGATTTTATTCCCCTGGTCTGTTTTATTATTAGAAAATAAGCTGGTTTTGAAGCAAGTTGATTGTCGATCGCAATTACAGAAATCCGATCGCACTAACCAAAGCCGAACCTCGCAAACACCAGGGTATCAGGAGAAAAATCATGGCTGCTACCATTACCGTTAATAGCACAGATGACTTGAATACCAGGAATGCCGTCATCTCCCTCAGAGAGGCAATTCTGATTGCCAATGGTACTCTGAATTTTGCTGCTTTGACAGTGGCAGAACAAGCGCAAATTAACGGCACTGTCGGTACTGGTGCCGATCGCGACACGATCGCCTTTAATATCGGGGCGATCGGTTCTCAGCAATTAATTCAGCCTTTATCCGCACTGCCGACGATCTCCGATCGAGTTGTCGTCGATGGTTGGAGTCAAGGCGGCGCGGGCTATAACGGTTTGCCACTGGTGGAACTCAGCGGCAACCTCGCTGGAATAGGGATTGCCGGACTTGCTATCACTGCTGGGAACAGTACCGTGCAAGGTTTAGCGATCAACAGATTTATTAGCTTGGAAGGCATCCGCTTGCAAACCAATGGCGGCAACGAGATCCTCAGCAACCACATCGGCACGGATCTAACGGGTACGGTCGATCGGGGCAACGCCCGAGGGATCTTGATTGATGGCGTTCCAGATAATCGGATCGAGAACAACTTAATCTCTGGCAACAACAATTCTGATTTCGGGTTTGGCATCGATATTTCCGGTATCGCTGCGCGCAACAACCAAGTAATCGGCAACCGTATTGGCACTGATATTACGGGTACTGTTGCGATCGGCAACGCCAGTGGCATCAGCATTCGCAATGCGCCTGAAAACTTGATTCAGGACAACCTGATTTCTGGCAATGTGGGCATCGGTGGCGGAATTTTGATTAACGGCCCAACTGCCAATCAAAATCGAGTTGTCGGCAACCTCATCGGCACTGACATCACGGGTAATGTAGCGCTAGGAAACACTATCTATGGCATCGCTATTGGCAGCGCTTCTAACAATATTATCGGCGGCACAACGCCTCAAGAACGCAATATCATTTCTGGCAGTCAGACTGCGGGTA
Source organism: Microcoleus sp. A2-C3 (assembly GCF_036706065.1). Taxonomy (NCBI): domain Bacteria; kingdom Bacillati; phylum Cyanobacteriota; class Cyanophyceae; order Oscillatoriales; family Microcoleaceae; genus Microcoleus; species Microcoleus sp. A2-C3. The sequence continues at coordinate 168,943 of NZ_JAUBVX010000003.1, forward strand.
TTTTTTTTGCATTTGCGCCCACAGTTTTAAACGAACCTTCAGGCGGTGTACCTGCGACAAACCGAGTGATCGGCAACTATATCGGCACAAATATCAGCGGTACTGCCGCTTTGGGAAATCCGGTCGGTGTCGTAATCGCTGCTGGCGAAAGCAACATTATCGGTGGCACGACACCGCAAGAAGGCAATGTCATTTCCGGCAATCAAATGGGCGTCTATTTCCTTAGCGAGGTGACAATTCGCAACCGCGTTATCGGCAATTATATCGGCACGCAAGCTGACGGCAGCACTCCTTTACCCAATACTTTGTACAGCAACGTCGTAGCTTTAGATGCTGGTGTGAATAACCGCATCGGCGGTACCGCAGCAGGGGAAGGCAACACGATCGCATTTAGCGGTAGCAGTGGCATTCAAGTAACCGGTGGCAACGGCGTAGCAATTTTAGGCAATTCTATCTTTTCTAATAATGGTTTAGGCATCGATCTCGATAATGATGCCGATCCCCTAACTAGCGACGGCGTTACCCCAAACGAATTGGGAGACGGAGATACAGGCGGCAACGGCTTGCAAAATTTTCCTATTTTAAACTCGGCAACTGCTAGCAACGGCAACATTACTATTAGCGGCACTCTCAACAGCATTGCCAATACAACTTTCCGCGTCGAATTTTTTGACAATACTGTTTTAGATCCCAGCGGTTACGGCGAAGGAAAAACTTACCTCAACTTTGTTAATGTCACGACTGATGCTGCTGGAAATGCTAATTTTACATCGCCGGTGTTAACTGCAACAGGGGCGATTGTGACTAATGCTATTAACTTAACAACTAACGATACTTCCGAATTTTCTCAACCTTCCCCCGGCTTACTGCAATTGAGCAACCCCGCTTACACGGTGAATGAAAACGGTACAGTTGTAGGTGCAGCAATTACTGTCGATCGCATTGCTGGTAACAAAGGTGCAGTTGGCGCAACGCTGACGCTGGCGGATGGTACTGCTGTTGCTGCTGACTACACCAATACGCCGATCGCGATTAACTTTGCCGCTGGCGATACCACACCAAAAATTGTGACTATTCCGATCGCTGATGATGCGATCGATGAAGCTGACGAAACGGTTAATTTATCTCTGACTAATCCTACTGGAAATGCTACGGTGGGCGATCGATATAACAATGCAGTTTTGACGATCGCAGATAATGACAATCCTCCAACTATCAGCATCGCCCCCGCCACGATTAACCAAGCTGAAGGCGATACAGGAACAACCGCCTACAACTATACAGTTAGCCTCTCAAATGCTTCTGGTTTGCCCGTTACGGTTAACTACAAGACAGATGACGGTACTGCTACTACGGCAGATCTCGACTACGAAGATAATGACGGTAATCTCATCTTTAATCCAGGAGAAGCGCTAACAAAGGCGATCGTTGTACTTGCTAAGGGCGACGGCAAAATCGAGGTGGATGAAACTTTCAGCGTTACCCTCAATAATGCTACCAACGGCGCGATCGATCCCGTCGCCAACCAAAGTACGGACATCATTGTCAATGATGATAATGCCCCAACTCCGACACCAATTCCAACACCAACACCAACTCCGATTCCGACACCAACTCCGACGGAAACGCCGATTCCGACACCAACTCCGATTCCGACACCAACTCCGATTCCGACAGAAACGCCAACACCAACTCCGACACCGATTCCGACACCAACGCCGATTCCGACACCAACGCCAACAGAAACGCCAACAGAAACGCCAACACCAACGCCAACTCCGACACCAATTTCAACACCAACTCCGGCAGAAATTCCGACAGAAACGCCAACACCAACTCCGACACCGATTCCGACACCGATTCCGACACCAACGCCAACACCAATTCCGGCAGAAACGCCAACGCCAACACCAATTCCGGCACCAATTCCGACACCGATTCCGACACCGATTCCGACACCGATTCCCATAAAAACGCCAACGCCAACTCCGACACCGATTCCGACACCGATTCCCATAAAAACGCCAACGCCAACTCCGACACCGATTCCGACACCAACGCCAACTCCGACAGAAATTACGACACCGATTCCGACACCAACGCCAACTCCGACAGAAATTCCGACAGAAATTCCGACAGAAGATTGCCTTTGTAACTCTCTATCCCTCCCAAATCTCAACCAACCCAATCCGATAGAAAAGGTAGTTGTAAATAGTACCGATGGAATCCTCACAGATACTGCTAGCAATGAGAGATTCGACGGTAGCAACAGCGAGGACTATTTCCAGGCTGGAGAAGGTAACGACAATCTGTTTGGTGGCGAAGGAAATGATTTTTGTAACGGTAACGAAGGCAACGACTTTATCTCTGGTGGAACGGGAGATGACTGGCTTTTTGGTGGCAAGAATCAAGACATTATTCTTGGCAATGAAGGAGGAGATACATTATTAGGAAATCGAGGAGAAGATTCACTCAATGGCAGAGAAGATAGCGACTTCATTAATGGCAACGAAGACTCCGATTTCTTGGATGGGGGCAAAGGAAACGATTTCTTATTGGGAGGTAAGGATCGAGATTTAATTTTAGGCAGTGAAGGCAACGATACTCTGTTGGGAAATGTAGGTGATGATACAGCCTGTGGTGGCGGTGGTAACGATTACTTGCGGGGCGATGAAAATAACGACTTACTGGGTGGATGTGAAGGAAATGATACGATTTTCGGAGGGGAAGACAATGATACCATATTTGGGGGATCGGGAGACGACTTTTTAAGTGGCGATTTGGGAGATGATTTTTTAATTGGAGGAAGTGGGAGGGATGTTTTTCTGCTTTGGGCTGATTCAGGCATGGATATCATTCGAGATTTTGAACCCGGAAAAGATGCGATCGCCCTTACTAGAGGTTTGACTTCCTCTGAACTTGCAATTACTCAAGCCAATAGCAACACCTTAATCCGCTTGACAGCAACAGGTCAAATTTTAGCCACTCTCAATAACCTATCTGTTGCTCAAATCAATTTTACAGAGTTTAACTAACCTAATTTATTCGCTCTCAATTCTTGAAATGCACTGCGTTAATCCGTGTTGCATCTGCCTTACATCTGCGGTTGACTTATCAATCAAAGATTTGCGGACTACGGATTCAACGCATTTTTTTACATCAATGCAGCCTGACTTTTCCCTATTTTGATATTGAACTCCCTGATTTATTCCTACCCAAAATTACCAAAAACCTTTTTTAGTCATTTAAACACCTGATTTTATTCCCATTGTCGCTTGCTTGACGAAAGGAGAAACTAGAGACATCAAGCAAGTTAGTTGAGTCTTTCTCACCCTTGCACTAATTAGACAAAAACAAGGAGCCACAAAAATGTCATCAATTATCAAAGGTACAGACTACGACGACAACAACACTGTCAACGGCGACGGTAAACTCCACAAATCCTTAGTTGGACAAAATTGGACAATCAACGACCAAGGTCAAATTCAGCTTTCCAATGATACAATCTACGGCAATAAAGGCGATGATATCTTGTCAGGTCTCGACGGAGATGACATCCTCTACGGTGGCTACGGTGGCGATAAGCTAGATGGCGGCGCGGGTAACGATAAATTATACGGCGAAGCTGGCGAAGATTTGCTGTATGGAGGTGCTGGCAAAGATTATCTGAGCGGCGGACTTCACAACGATCATTTATTCGGAGGAAGCGGCAAAGATTATCTGATTGGTGGCGACGGTAACGATTACCTTGACGGTGCTAATTTTTCAGGTGCTGGTAACGGTATCGGCGGCGGAAGTGAATCGGATTCTCTCGCAGGCGGCGCGGGTGCGGACACATTTGTACTCGGCAACGTTAACAATGTTTACTATCTTGGCACCGGCTATGCTACGATTACCGATTTTAGTGTAGGTGAAGACAAAATTCAAATTAAAGGCAATTTCGCAGACGGCTATTCTCTCAAACTTGGCGATTGGAACGGCAACAATGTTAAAGATACTGGTATCTTCTACAAGGATAATTTGATTGGGGTTGTGCAAGACCAAAAATTATTGAGTGTCAACCCAAATCAAGTATTCTTATCCGCGCCTCCCATCCCTCTATAAGCTGTTGCTCATATAGATTGTGTATAGCGATTGAGTGGGAGAGGGGGAGAAGGGGAGAGGGGGAGAGGATTTGAAGATTTTCAATTGTCATCAAGATATACAATTTAAATGCACAACAGCTTAGTAGAGTTAAATTGCAAAAAACGCTTGCCTATCTTGAAATAATCTGGGTCTATCACTGTTGCGTCTGCCCGATATCTGCGGTTGACTTCATCTATCAAATTACGTTGACAATCGCGCTACGAAAGGGCGGGAAATTGAGTACCGCCCTTTATTTTAAAACCAGAGGCTTTTATGATAAAAATTGCTTTTAATCAACTCAAATTTAATAGATGTTTTTACACGAGTTTAACCTTAATTTGTGCTATCCTCTTAGGAGGCTTCGGAAAGGTTTTTGAGTCGAACAATAACACAGCTTTAGCGGAAGAAAGCATCCCCGTTAGCGGTAGCGGCGACGCGCAACTACAGCCGATTTTGCAATCCTTGACAGAGTTCATGCGCCACCGCTGCGTCGGTGCGGCTGTCCTCGGTGTTTCTGTCAAAGGTAAGCCCGTGGGTGTTTGGGGCTTGGGGCGCATGAAAGGTCGATCGACCTTGAGCGAAAATCCGGCTTGCGGCGACGATATGCAGGCTCCTCTAAGCGCGATCGTACCCGCAGACACCCCCATGCGTATGGGCAGCATCAGCAAGCCTGTCACCTTTGCAATGGTGCGCTGGGTGCTAAAACAGACGGCGCGCGATCGGGCTGGCTTAGAACTGACTGACGAGCAAATCGAAGGAATGAAATTGTTCGATCCCCAGCATTATCCGCCCCTAATTCCCGGTTTAAACAAGCAATATCCAGTCGCGATTATCCCTGAAAAATTGCACGCCGTATTTTCGGGGAAAGTCAAATTTCCCGTAGCAATTAAAGACCGTAATTGTAGCAATCTCAACTCAGGATTTGCCGACAAACAGTGGCAAAATGTCACCCTCGGACACCTGCTATCGCACCGATCTGGACTTCAGCGCAGCGCCCCCAGATACGGTGAAGACGTAACTGCAAATTTGGCCGTACTTCGCAATCTGAAAACTCCAGCCAATTTTAAATCACAAGAACAGCTACTTGTCAATGAATGGGGAAACAAATCTGTAAGTTTCGCTAAAAATCAACTCGGCATCTCTGCTAACGCAGGCTATTTTTTGCCAAGTCCTAATTTAGAAGAAACCATGCTGGTTTTGGCTGGGCGATGCCTTCAGTATCCCCTCGGTCAATATCATTATTCCAATACCAGTCCGGCATTTCCTACAATTATTATGCAGCAGCTTGTCGCTTCTGGCAGATATGCTGCTAAAACGGGTAAACCAGAAACTCATCAAGGCTCTGCTTTGGAGCTTTTCTTCAAAACAGAGTTGGGAATTCCTACTACGGCTACCAAGGGAATTTTTATGACCCAAGAAGTAGAAAATTTTAGCAGTCGCGAACCGGAAAAGCGCCACTGGAACGGAAAAAATTACTACGGGATGGGATGGGATTTGAAGCGGCCGCACTGTATTTGGAATGGCAGCTTTTGCGATTTTTCTAGTTGGATAAATACCAAGCCTGGGACGATAAATTGGTCTTGGAATTTAAGCCAAGTTCCTTTTTCCAACAGAAACACAGATTTGAGTCCCGGCACCGGTTCGTTAGCTGCGGAAGCTGGAGTTTTTCTCAAATTCATGTCACAATATTGGGTGGGCGGTTATGAAAATAACCCGCGCATCGGGGAAAAGCGAAATAATGTTTGGAATCGATATACTGCTCACAACGGAGCGCTCGATGGTACTCATGCTTGGGCAATTCAGTTAGGGGGAAAGAATAACCCGAAGGAGTGGAAATTGCCGCCTGTGGACGATGGAGGTCACATCCTTGATGATTTTGCTAATTTGAAGATGTATGCGGGTGTGTTGCCGGATGGAGTTGATATTTTTGTGGCGGTGAATCAGAGGGCGGATAAGAAGTGTGTTGATGCTAAAGGTTACAATTGCGGGGATGCTTACGGACTTTTGGATAATTTTATTTTGTACGGTGTTTCTCGGGTAAATTGGAATATGGTTGAGGCGAGTGCTGGTGCAAAATAATATTGATAGGTAAACCGCAGATGCGATGTGGATAAACGTAGATCGACGCAGATTATTCGTAGGGTGAGTCGCCATTCTTTAATCCCAAATTTCAATTGATTATCTAGCAAGCGACGCACCGATGGGAATCTTGTCAGGTGCGTCGCTATCAAATTGTCAGTATTGATGTAAGGATTGTCGATGGCGACGCACCCTACAAATACTGTCAACTGTCAACTGAATGAAGCTAAAATTAAGACTCAATTTAAATATGAGTTTTTGAACAAGCCCATGAATTTCCGCTTCCGACTGTGTACTTCCATCAGTTGAGTACGATAAGCAGACCACTCAACATTTCGCCCAGCTTGTAAATACGCAGCACGGGCTTTTTCTAGCCACTTAATCGCACTATCGTACTCGGCTGATTTCATTGGATTTAGAATCGATTCAGCGCGCTGACAAGCATTGGCGATTACCCAATCGGGGCGATGGGGAATTGCCGCCATCATCACTCGATGCACCAGTTGTGAACTGTAGGATGTGTCAACAAGGGCGATCGCCTCTTCAATCAGTCCCTCATGCAGAAAAATATCAACCTTCGCTTCGGCAGAAGTGTATTTTTGAGTGGTTTTTACAATTGCCAATAAATCGGCTTTCAAAGTTAAAAAATTATCTCCTGACAACTCCAGCAATGAAAGATAATCATTCAAGGAGGGTTGAATTTCAAAGACTTTAATTTTAGCACTAAATGCAGATTCTTTGTCTCCCAATTTATCGGCTAGTTCACTCATGAAAACTGCCAGTTTGTAGGTAGAATTGCCTGGCAAATCTAACCCCAATTGACAAATTTTTAGAGCTTCTTCTGAGTATCCGTCTGCTTCTAAAATTTGAACTAGAGCAAAAGCCTCTTCTACTGATGTCATCTCAGTTGCCGCAGCTTTCACAGCTTCTTCTATTCTACCCAAACGAGCTAACATGGTCAGATATTGTTGAATACAGCCTTCTGCTTGGGCTAGGTATAAGTATTCTTCGTCTCGATTCTGGCGATCGAGAATTTGCAATCGAGTCAAGGTTAATTCATGGGCATAATTTGGTGCATCATCATCCCAAATTTCTTGTCCAGTAAGGTTTCCCTCCAATATCTGCTGGAGAGGCGGATAGTCCCAACCTTGGCGTAAAGCTTCCAAACTCATGCTGAAATCACAATCCCATTCATCATTCCAACCTTCTAACATCACCTGGAAATCTATTTTTTCTTCAGCAGTTAGTTCGGCGGTCAAAATGGCTGCTGTCCAAGCTTCATCCAAAGCATTAGTAATTTCATAACTTTCAAAACCATATTCTTCTACGTCATCCCAATCATCAACGCAACCTGAAGTAATGGCTTCTAAAATTACTAAGGCGTTTTTGCCGTCTCCATTTTCGCTGAATTCCTGGGCTTGTTGAATTAGTTCTAAAATTTCTTCTGTAATCGGGTCTTCTTCATCATAACCATATTCATTCTCGCAATAATTCTCAGCTTGTCGGAAAATTTCTCGTACTTGTCGCCGAAAAGGAGCAGGATCGATCGCACTTTGGCGATGTATTTTCGTCAGTTGGTTTGTCGGCGCAGACACAGCGTTTGAATTAACGTATAGTTCGATCGCATTTATCAGCGCCGGTTCGTTGTCCACTAAATGCTCTACTAACTCATAGATTTGGGCGTCGTTGAGGCGAGAAAGCAAGTCTTCCAGCGTCTCGCCATGTTCAATTTTTTCTGGTTCTCGCAGACACAAAAACAGCGTAGCGATAATGTGTTTGCACCATCCATCGCCATCGTAAGGACAAGTGCAGAATACTCCAGATGTTAATCCGGCATCAGTAAAGGGTAGGGAAACACGGTAGGGTTCATATTGAGAACCGTATACTGTTGCTTGCACCATATTGCCACGGAGGACTGCGTTAGTAACACTGCCACTTAAATAGTAATCTTGGGCTCGGTTGAGCGATCGCTCAGAACTGTTATTCTTGATGATCGTTTTACTAAGTTTGGGAATTGGCATCACACCAGACCTCAGCAATTAAAGGGTTAGACTCGATTTTACTTCAGAAATGCACTTGGTCTAAGAATGGAACGGCTTATACCGAATCTGGTTTTATGACCATCTTGATTAATCAACCGCAAAGGCGCAAAGGGCGCAGAGAGAAGAGGAAAAATAAAAGGGGTAATCCAGATTTGGTATAAATAAGTCGGCGCTAACAGTATATAATCTTCTGAAGGTCATTTTAGACCCCAAAGCCCTTAAACAAGAGTTAGTATTTCCCATTATGTTAGACACTAAAAGCCTATTTAATGAAAGCTATTATTTGGCGAAAAACCCGGCTGTTGCTAGCGCTGTAGCCAACGGAAGCTTCCCGAACGCATTTGCACACTTCACCCAGTTCGGTCAATTTGAGGGTCGCAGCCCTAGCGTCCTATTCGACAGTAATTATTATCTCCTAAACAACCCCGATGTTGCGGCCGCCGTCAATAACAAAGCCACGACAGCAATACAACACTTCATTACTTTTGGAGAATCTGAGGGTCGCAATCCTAGCGAATTCTATAACAACAGCTATTACCTAGCAAAAAACCCCGATGTAGCTGCCGCCGTCGATCGCGATGAAATTACAGGTATTGGTCACTTCATCCTATTTGGTGAATCCGAAAATCGCAGTCCCAGCCCTTTCTATAACGATGGCTATTATCTGGGAAAAAACCCAGATGTGGCTGCTGCTGTTAAGCGCGACGAAATCACGGGCATCGAACATTATATTAAGTTTGGCGCTGCTGAAGCACGCGAAGTTACACCATTTATTAAGTCTGGCGATTCAACTTTGCCGAATGGCGTTGCTGCTGGAGATACCACCCAAAATTCAACGGTTTTGTGGACGCGGAGCACAGTTCTCGGTAATGTTGTCTTTGAATATTCCACCGATCGCAATTTCGGCAATATTCTCGGCACTCTCACGAATACAGCCACCGATATCGCCATGCCGGTGAAAGTCCAACTGACAAATTTAAAGCCAGCAACTCAATACTTTTATCGAGTGCGCGATACCGCTGGCACTTCAGCCGTCGGACAATTTCGCACTGCTGCTGAGTTGGGAAGTCGCCAAGGTTTACGATTTGGCGTGGCTGGCGATTGGCAAGGGCAACTAACTCCTTTTCCGGCGATCGCCAATGCACCAGAACGCAATCTCGACTTTTTTGTTCGCATCGGCGACAGCGTTTATGCAGACGATTTATCGCCGGATTTACCAGGAGTTAGGCAACCGAAAACTCTTGAAGAGTTTAACACCAAGCAGAATGAAGTTTACTCTCAGCGTTACGGTCTCAATACCTGGGCTAATTTGCAAGCTTCTACTAGCATCTATTCTACCTGGGACGACCACGAACTTACCAATGATTTTGCCGGGGGTGTAGCGCCTGCTGAGTCACCTCAGAAGGAAGGAATTTTCGGGACTGGCGGAGGTTTTGTCAATGATACGCCTGTATTTGACGACGCTTTGCGAGCATTTCAAGCCTACAATCCCATACGAGACGATTTTTACGGCAATACGACAGACCCCCGCACTGCTAACGAACAGAAGCTTTATCGCTACAATACCTACGGTAGTGATGCCGCTACATTTGTGTTAGATTTGCGATCTTTCCGCGATAATTCCTTAAAAAGTATTGCAGAAACTTCCGACCAGGCTACTGTTAATAAGTTCCTCAACGATGCCTTTACCCCGAATCGTACAATGTTAGGGGCGGTGCAACTTCAGGACTTGAAAAATGACTTGCTGAAATCGCAACAAAATGGCATTACCTGGAAAGTGATTATGTCAAGCGATCCGATTCAAAATTTTGGCATTCCCGTTGCAGGCGATCGCTGGGAAGGTTATGCGGCTGAGCGAACAGATTTGCTGCGTTTCATCAAAGAGAATAACATCAAAAACGTGGTCTTTGCCACCGGAGATTTTCACGGATATGTCGTGAATAACGTCACCTATCAAGAAGCAGCCGGTCAGCCGCAAATCCCCACGGATGTGATTGATGTAATGACGAGTCCCGTTGCGATTCAGTTGAATATTGGGCAAGGGCAGTTTGCCGCCCCCTTTGGCCCGGCAACAGTTGCTTTTACGCCCGCCGCCCTCCTGCCACAATCTGAAAAAGATCGCTATAATTCATTGCCAACAAGGGAACAAAAAGATGCCTTTGTCCGCAATATTCTGGATACTCGGACAGCGCCGCTGGGATACGATCCAGTAGGTTTGGAAGGTTCTGGGATTGATGCTAAACTGCTTCAGGGACAATATTTAGGAGTGCATACCTACGGCTGGAATGAGTTTGAGATCGCCCCTGGGACGCAGCAGTTGTTGGTCACGACTTACGGTGTTGAACCCTACACCCAGCCGCAACTTGATGCTAATCCACAGGCAATTATCAATCAAAAGCCGTTTATTGTGAGTCAGTTTGTGGTTAATCCTAAGTAATTGAATGGCTCGCTATCTTAAAAACGCTAGGATTAAACAGGAATAATCTTGATTTTCTAGAGTTCACATCGGGTTGAATTTTAGTAGAATAATTATTCCGAAAATAATTGGGACGCTGCTCAGAGCAACGTCCCAAAAAATGATTAAAAGGACTTTGGCAAGAGGTTTATTGTATTAAAATTAAGACAGCAAATTTTCAGATGAAAATTATGCAATCAACAACCGAAAGCCTGATGGGAAAGGTTACAACAACGCTAATAATTACCAATCGGTTAGATGAAGGGAAAGCAGAAGATGGTTTGATTCCGATTGAGCAAGTCAGGTCTGTGACTATAGCAAATGTTTTAATGGATACGGGCGCGACAACTTTGTGTTTGCCGAAAGATGTCATTGCTAGACTAGGTTTGAGAATCCTTAAACAATTGGTTGTGGAAACAGCCACAGGTATTAGTGAGGCAAGAATTTTTCAAGATGCTAAAATTTCTCTGTGCGGGCGCGAAGGCACGTTTGAGTGTTTGGAATTGCCAGAGGGGAAAACTCCGCTTTTAGGCGTGATTCCGAGGTCAGCGCTGGGAATTGAAGTGGATTTGAAAAATCAAAGTTTGAAGGTTTTGCCCGACGGGCCGACGGAAACCTATTTGACAATTCTTTGAGCTTATTGACTTTGGATGCTACCTATTCCAAAGGCAGCGCTAAGATGGTTAAGCACTGTTTTGCACTACTCTCATGTCCCAACGCGCCGAAACCTCACACAGCCAGCCAAGTGCATCCCACAATGGGCATCAGGTGACGACTTCTAACTCCAACAGCCAAAATACGATCCGGATTCGCGGTGCGAGACAGCACAACCTGAAGAATATCGATTTGGAACTGCCGCGCGATCGCCTGATCGTGTTTACTGGTGTCTCCGGTTCTGGTAAGTCTTCCTTGGCTTTCGATACAATTTTTGCCGAAGGACAGCGCCGCTACGTGGAGTCTCTCAGCGCCTACGCGCGCCAGTTTTTGGGACAGTTGGACAAACCCGATGTCGATGCGATCGAGGGGCTGAGTCCGGCTATTTCGATCGACCAAAAGTCAACTTCTCACAACCCGCGATCGACTGTCGGCACTGTTACAGAAATTTACGATTATCTCAGATTACTCTACGGCAGAGCTGGCGAACCGCACTGTCCGATTTGCGATCGCTGCATTGCGCCGCAGACAATTGATGAAATGTGCGATCGAGTGATGGCCCTTCCAGACGGCACTCGCTTTCACCTTCTGGCGCCCGTGGTGCGCGGAAAAAAAGGCACTCACCGCAAATTACTCTCTAGTTTAGCTTCCGAAGGATTTATTCGAGTCAAAGTTAACGGAGAAATTTTAGAACTTTCGGAAAATATCGAATTAGATAAAAATCATATCCACAATATCGAGATAGTTGTCGATCGGTTAGTTAAAAAACCGGGTTTAGAAGAACGTTTAGTGGATTCTCTAGCAACTTGTTTGCGGCATTCTGAGGGAATTGCGATAATTGAAGAGTTACCAACTGACGAAAATTCCGAACCAAATCCGCCGATCGTATTTTCGGAAAACTTTGCTTGTCCCGAACACGGCGCGGTGATGGAAGAACTTTCGCCGCGGTTGTTTTCGTTTAATTCGCCCTACGGCGCCTGCCCAAACTGTCACGGTTTGGGGAGTTTGCGGACTTTTGCGCCGGAGTTGGTGATTCCCGACGAAAAAGCGCCTCTTTATTGTGCGATCGCCCCTTGGTCAGACAAAGACAATTCCTATTATCTCTCTTTGCTGTGCAGCGTTGCTGATGCTTGCGGATTTGCGATCGACACTCCTTGGTTCCGCTTGAGGCCAGAACATCAGCGGGTGATTTTGTATGGAAATGAGTCCAAACAAACAGCAGAAAGTAAGAATAGAGACAGCAACGGCAACGATTTTAGGAGAGATTTTAAGGGCGTAATTTCCATGTTGCAGCGCCAGTACGATGATACTGGTTCTGATTTGATCAAACAGAAGTTGGAACAGTATCGAGTCGATCGCCATTGCGATGTTTGTCACGGCAAACGGTTGAAACCAGAGGCGCTGGCGGTGCGGTTGGGACAGTACGGAATTGTGGATTTGACGAGCATTTCGATTCGCGAATGTCGGGAGAGAATGGATAATTTGGGATTGAGCGATCGACAATTCCAAATATCCGATTTAGCCCTGAGAGAAATCAAAGCAAGGCTGCAATTTTTGCTTGATGTCGGGTTAGATTATCTGACATTAGACCGTGCAGCCATGACACTTTCTGGCGGAGAAGCCCAGCGAATTCGGCTCGCCACTCAAATCGGTTCTGGTTTAACAGGTGTCCTCTATGTTTTAGACGAACCCAGCATTGGACTGCATCAAAGAGACAATTTTCGCCTGCTGCAAACCTTAACAAAATTGCGCGATTTAGGCAATACTTTGATTGTAGTAGAACACGATGAAGAAACCATGCGAGCGGCCGACCATATTATCGATATCGGGCCAGGTGCCGGCGTTCACGGTGGCAAAATCATCTCCCAAGGCAGTTTAGAAAATTTGTTAGCGGCAGAGGAATCTTTGACCGGGGCTTACTTGTCGGGAAAACGAGTAATTGAAACTCCGAATGAAAGGAGAAAAGGCAACGGCAAAGCTCTCTCGATCAAAAATGCGACGCGCAACAATCTAAAAAATATTGATGTGGAAATTCCGCTGGGAAAACTCGTCTGTGTGACGGGCGTTTCCGGTTCGGGAAAATCCACTTTAATCAATGAATTGTTGTACCCGTCGCTGCAACACTATCTCACCAAAAAAGTTCCGTTACCGCCCGATATGGAAGCCCTCAAAACAAAGGGTGAACGCTCTCTTCAGGATGTAGTTGACAAAGTAATTGTGATCGATCAATCTCCCATCGGTCGCACTCCGCGTTCTAATCCTGCTACGTACACGGGAGTTTTTGATGTGATTCGGGATTTGTTTTGCGAAACCGTTGAAGCGAAGGCAAGAGGTTACAAAGCGGGGCAGTTTTCTTTTAACGTAAAAGGCGGAAGGTGCGAAGCTTGCGGTGGCCAAGGCGTGAACGTAATTTCGATGAATTTTTTGCCGGATGTTTACGTGCAGTGCGAGGTTTGTAAAGGTGCGCGCTACAACCGGGAAACGCTGCAAGTAAAGTATAAAGGTAAGTCGATTTCTGATGTTTTGAACATGACTGTGGAGGAGGCTTTGGAAATGTTTAAAAATATTCCCAGGGCTGGTATCAGACTGCAAACTTTGGTGGATGTTGGTTTGGGTTACATTCAGTTGGGACAGCCAGCACCGACGCTTTCTGGGGGTGAAGCGCAGCGGGTGAAGTTAGCAACGGAACTGTCGCGCCGCGCTACTGGCAAGACGCTTTATTTGATTGATGAACCCACGACTGGTTTGTCGTTTTATGATGTTCACCACTTGCTAAATGTGCTGCAAAGGTTGGTGGATAAGGGTAATTCAATTTTGGTAATCGAACACAATTTGGATGTGATTCGGTGCTGCGATTGGGCGATCGATTTGGGCCCGGAGGGGGGAGATAAGGGAGGCGAGATTATTGTGGCGGGGACGCCGGAGGATGTGGCGGCAAATCCTCGGTCTTATACTGGCAAGTATTTGCAAGCTGTTTTGCAGCAGCATCCTTTGGGGAGTGCTGTAGCTGTTAGCTAATACTCAATACAGCACCCAATTTTTGAGGAAGGGAGATGCTGATGGGGAGTAAGAAAGATGTGCTATCGAGCTGCGGTATTGTTTGATTATATTCCTTATTGTACCGCAACTGCGATACAATGATAAGTTAGCTGCCAAGCCATCAAGCCAGTTGCTATAGCAGTCCTAAATCAGTCGCAAAATTGATCGAGATCAGAATCCTTGTAGTACAAGCATCTTTCTCGCGTATGGTTTTGCAAATCATTTAGGATTGCTATATGAAGAACACAAGTTATAAAATAAGCTTGGTACTCTACTACGTTGGCTATACATTCAAGGTAAAAATATGAGCGACATGATTTCGGTATTTGATCAACCCAATGATGGACTTTTTTTTGCACATTTGCGTGGTTCAGAAATGCACTGGTTTTTTGTGCAAGGGGCACAAGCGCTGCGCAAGGATCTATATATACCAGGAGTCTTATCGCTCATCAATGGTATAGAGGCAACCCTCCGAATAACCATTCATCAACTTGAAGGCAAGTCCTTTAACGAAGATCTGAACAATTATAAGTTGCTGAGTAATTGTCTGATAAATCAAGCAGGCGACAAGGGAATGCCAATTCGATCCCTAGCATTTCCAGGTGAAAGTGACTTTATTGCAAATTTAGCAACAACTAAACCTAACCGTGTAGATGTCAAGATCGTTGCCCTAAGAAATGATCTTTGTCACGGAAACGTGGCTCCTTTTATCAATCGAGAACTTGGTGAGGATATACTTTTTTTTACGCCTGAATGTCTTCGAGAGACATCACAAATATTATTATCAGTATCAAAGCAATGGGTAGAAGAATTGAGCCGATTTCGTCAAGCCACTCTTGGCTGCTAACAAGGGCTTGCAGCAGACGGTGCTCTGCGCCCACAATATCGCGGTGATTTTGAAGGCTAGAAGCAACCCGACTGCCTTTCCGATCTACAGGTTCGCCGCTGCTGAAGCCCAAGCCGTTAGGCTTAATTTTGAAAAAGATTTGGCATCTCTTCAAGCGCCTCTTGCTCCCGTTTTAAGATCGAGTTACTATAAGTTCTATGCGTATTTTGTCCCGCAGCACCTTGCGAAACTTCTGGGAAACTCATCCAGATGCCTCAGAAGCACTAAAAACTTGGTACTACGAAGCGTCTCACGCCGATTGGCAGAGTCCAGTCGATGTTAAGTCCGCTCATCGTAATGCTAGCATCATTGCGAACAATCGTGTTGTGTTTAACATCAAAGGCAATTCCTATCGGCTGATTGTTGCCATTCGTTATGACATCGGCATTATTTTTATCCGCTTTATTGGCACTCATGGCGAGTATGACAAGGTAGATGCAGAAACAATCTAAACACAAATTGATATATGGAAATACGTCCAATTAGAACCCAAACTGACTATCAGGAAGCCCTTCGAGAGGTTGAGTTGCTGTTTAATGCAGATCCTAATACACCTGAGTCCGATCGCCTAGATGTGCTCAGTACCCTAGTAGAAGCTTACGAGAAGGCACACTTTCCGATCGAAATCCCCGATCCAATTGCAGCCATTCAATACTACATGGACGCCCGCGGATGGTCTGGTAGCGATTTGGAACAATGTATTGGCAGTCGAGCTAAGGTGTCTGAGATATTATCTCGCAAACGCTCCTTGACTCTGGAAATGATTCGGAAGTTGAATCAAGAGTTAGGAATTCCCGCTGAGATTCTCATCCAGCCCTATGAGTCGCTACAAACCTCCGCCTAACAATAGAACACCATATTTTGGTTGGTTTGTAATTTTCCAGTGCACAGACAATGCACCCGAACAGTCACAAAGCAGGATTTTGGATGAAAGATTAACTATCTTGAATTGTGGGAGATATTGCCATATTTTCTGCTTGTTTCTGCATGAATTCAATGTCCGATCGCAACCAAGTGCGGGGCCCCCTACATTCATGAGCAACTAACAGCCCCCACAGCCCTTTTTTCGTTAAAATTGGCACGACTAAATTGGCGCGCACCTTCATGCTACGGAGAAACTCTCGGTGGCATTGGTGAATTGGTTCTGTTTCAATATCTGCAATTGCTCTGACTCGGCCGGCTTGGTACAAAGCAGCATATTCGCCGTTAAAACAGTCGTCTGGCCCGGTTGAGCCTAAGATTGAGAATTCGATCGCACTTAACGTCTCGCAGGTAACTTGACCTTGCCACTGCCTGTAAAAATAATATAGCACCGCGCGATCGCTCTGCAAAACTTCTCGAATGTCGTATAGGCATTTTTCAACTAATACGTCGCGCTTGAGCTGATCTGTCAAGCGGTTAACAATGTGTTGCAGGCGATCGCCAGACATAATCTTAACTCCTTTAATTCCTAGTGGACTCGCAAGTTCTATATTATTTAACTTGCCTCCTCAAAAATTGTCAACTTTTTGATGCTCGGGATTCTCGCCCGCTCGAAAATAAGTTATTTTTAGCTTGAGAGTTGTCGAAACGAAAGTAACATTATACTAATATTTTTACTGAGAGCGCAATTCTTTCAGGAAACGGGCGGGACACCTGTCCCATACAGGAATCACCAAATCACGAAGGGCGATCGGTCATTTTGAATTCTTCAATTCTTTAATCTAAAATCTCAACTTATTTGACGGCTAAAATCACTCTATAGTTAGAGGAACTATCTAATATGTCTGTGCTAAAAGCTACTTGGAAACACGAATCGATCGCGACAAATAATATCAAGCTTCATTGTGTTACTCAAGGTTCAGGGCCGCTGATGCTGATGCTGCACGGATTTCCCGAATTTTGGTATTCTTGGCGTCATCAAATCCCGGAATTTGCATCAGATTATAAAGTTGTTGCTGTGGATCTCAGAGGTTACAACGACAGCGACAAACCCGAGGCTAAATCTGCTTATGTGATGGCAGAATTTGTGCAAGATGTCAAGGGAATTATTCAGGGTTTGGGATACAAAAGTTGTGTCTTAGTTGCCCACGACTGGGGAGGCGCGATCGCCTGGAATTTTGCTTATGCTTATCCCGAAATGGTGGATAAATTAATTGTGATGAATCTACCGCATCCGGCCAAGTTTGCTGAAGGGTTGCGCACTCGCCAACAATTACTGAAAAGTTGGTACATTTTTTTGTTTCAGTTGCCATTTTTGCCGGAATTCTTAATTAAGTTGGACGACTATCGGGCGATCGCCCTTGCTTTTGAAGGCATGGCTGTTGACAAAAGCACCTTTACCCCCTCAGACATCCAAGCTTACAAAGATGCGGCGGCTAAACCGGGCGCTCTGACTGCTACGATCAACTATTACCGCAATATTGCTCGCGGATTTCTCGATCGCCAGAATTGGGGTGTCCTCCAAGTTCCGACGCTGATGATTTGGGGCGAAAATGATAGCGCCCTCGGCAAAGAGTTAACCTACGGGACTGAAGATTACGTGCAGGATTTTCAGATTCAATACATTCCCAATTGCAGCCACTGGGTGCAGCAGGAACAGCCGCAGTTAGTGAATCGCTACATGAGAGATTTTTTGGCAAGCCAAGCTGTTTGATCCGATATTTCGGACATTCTCCCAATAATCAAAGGTGTTCCCAGTGATGACGTTAGTTTTCACTGGGAACACCTGTTATTAGGGAAATTCAACGGACATGATATTAAATCTCAGTACCGGATCTCCCTAGCCTAAAATATCGTCGATCGAGCTGATAAAGCTTGGTCAGGTAAAATTTTCGATCGGCAGCCAAGAAACAAATCCGATCGTTGCAAAGCGTCCGTTAACTTTCTCGGCATACTTGGTAAATCCGGTGATAAATGTGCTGTCTGCATACATCTTTTGTTCGGGGCTGGGAATGCAAGTCCTCAGATTTTTATGAGGACTTTCCACCATCATTAAACACCAGCTTCATTAATGACTTCTGGAGAATTATCAGGTTGAAGTTGAGTTGGTTGCTGGAAAATGGCAAAGATTGCTCGCACCACAAATACCACCATCACCAATGCACCCAGAGCAAAAACGATATCGCCCGGAATACGCAACCACACTGTCCACTGCATCCAAGCAGACCCAATTACCTCTGCACTGCGCGCATACCAAGTGCCGTGATTTACCGACTGCACTAATTGATAAAAGCCATTGGGAATTAATCCCAACACTAACATCATCACCAGTCCTCCATTCAGCAACCAAAAGGAAACCCGCAACAGTTTTTCATTCCAAGCCCGATCGGGTACAATCTCTCGCAAGGCGAATAGCATTAACGCTATTGCCAGGGAACCATAGACACCAAATAGGGCAGAATGCGCATGAATTGGAGTGATGTTCAAGCCTTGGGAGTAATAGAGGAAAATTGGTGGATTAATCAAGAATCCAAAGACGCCCGCACCTATCAGATTCCAGAAGCAGGTTGCCAGGAAAAAACGCATAGGCCAGCGATAAAAACCTTCTGCTTCTTGGGAAAAACGCAGGGTTTTGATTACTTCAAAACCTATCAGAGTTAAGGGCACTACTTCTAGGGCAGAAGCCACAGAACCCATTGCTGCAATAAATGAAGGCGTTCCTGCAAAGTAAAGATGGTGCAGCGTTCCAATCACTCCACTGCCTAGATATAAAATCGTAGTTAGATAGGTGGCTCGCAGGGCGGAGGATTTCTTCAAAAATCCTAATTCGCTGCATAAATAGGCGATCGTTACAGTCGCAAAGACTTCAAAAAATCCTTCTACCCAAAGATGTACTACCCACCAGCGCCAATATTCGGCTACGCTCAAGGCAGTATGGTTTGTGTACATTAAACCTGCTGAGTAAAACAGAGGAATAGTAATCGCACTGTAGAGAAAGAAATGATTGAGTCCTGTGCGATCGGCATCATTTTTTAAGGCTGGCTTGAGAGCGCGATACATCAGCCACAGCCAGAACACCATGCTAGCAATTAATAGCAATTGCCAAACGCGCCCTAATTCGATATATTCATAGCCTTGATGTCCCCACCAGAAACTGTTTTCTCCCAGCAGTCCCTGAATTCCCGCCCAAGAACCAACGAGAGAACCGACAACAACTACTGTGAGCGCGATTAGCAATATCCCATTTCCCCAACCTTGTCCCTTCGGTTCGTGTTTGCCAAAACGGGGTGCGAAATACAGTCCGGCGGCCAGCCAACAGGTGGCGATCCAAAAGATAGCTAACTGTAAATGCCAGGTGCGAGAAGCGGCATAGGGCAGGAATGTTTGGAGAGGAATGCCATAAAATCCATCTCCTTCTACGGCGTAGTGAGCCGTCACCATGCCCATAATCATTTGCATGAGAAATAAGGCCATAGCCACTCCAAAAAATAGGCTAGTTACCTTCTGGCTGGGGGTGGCTAAACGAATTGCGGGACGGGTTGCTACGGTCAAAACATCGTCTGCTTCTTCCTGAGTGATGTAAACTAACAGGAAAAGCGCGATCGCCGCTATCAGGACTATGACTGACACAATCGACCACACGATAAACTGACCGGGCGGTTGATTCCCCACTAGGTCATCGTGGGGCCAGTTTGCGGTGTAAGAAAACGGGGCATTGGGACGGTTGGCTACGGCCGCCCAAGCTGTCCACGCAAAAAATGCGGTGACATCATGGATTTGGCGATCGTCTTTGAACCAGCCATCAGGAATGGAGTGGATGCGCGAACCGTGAGACAGCAACTCTTGGTAGTCCTGAAAGACTTTTTGCAGACCCAATGTTTGGGCATTTGTGAGAGCTAAAGTATCGGTTTCTCGATCGTAACGGTTGACCTTAAAGTCACCTTGAACCCGTGCTTGGAGACTTGCCCGTTCCGGTGCTGGTAGTGCCTCTAAATCGCTTTGAGAAAAGTTAGGATCGTTCTGATATAGAACTCCCGCCGTTCCCAGCGCCCAGCGGTGCAAAACATCAGCACTCCAATCGGGAGCCAGATAGCTGCCGTGTCCCCAAATGCTGCCGATATGCTGTCCGCCCCGTCCTAAATAGGTGGTTTGTCCGTGATCGATGTCTTCTGCGGTGATAATGATTTCCTGTTGGGGAGAAGTCATGGCGATCGGAATCGGAGGCGCGTTTTGACGGATGGCTGCTCCTGCTCCTAATAGCACCGTGAACGAGATAATGCAAATCAGCGTCAACCATGCTGGTAAACTAAAGCCTTTTTTTTTGGAGCCATCTGCTATTGCAATGCCAATAGTTGAATTTGCCATAGTGATATTTTTCCTTTTGTATGTATTGTGATGTTACTTTTGTTTTGGTGCAGGATTTCTGCGATTGAGTGTTATTTAATAACGAGCTTTTCAGATGCCATATTTTCTAAGTTTCAGAATAGACTAAAGCGCCTTGAGGTTTTTACATTTCAGCTTGGTTGAGATAGGTATGACAGTTTGTCTCTCGACAATTGTGACATATAGCAATCCTAAATGATTATACTCGTTACCAGGCTCTGCCTGGGAACCAGTTAACCAGTTCTTGAAAATGATTTAGGATTGCTATAGGATTGCTATATAGCCTTTCTCAGAAAGATGAGGTACGCGAACGGGATATGGGATATGGGATATGGGATATGGGATATGGGATATGGGATATGGGATATGGGATATGGGATATGGGATATGGTGTAGGGCATACCTCACTTTTTTGAGAACCGCTATATCTGTAGTTACGTTTAACTCTCTTGCCCCAATAATCTAGACGCAGTTGATTCTAAGGGCTATTGCTAATAAAAGTTAACTAGCTTTGATGAATTTATTATTTCTTGAGTCTCAAAAATCTCTACAATCACCTATTTATATAGGTTTTGAGGCATAATTTAGTTGTCTGCCGTTTTGCTTAATAAGAATGTTTTTAAGAGCATTTATTAAGAATTGTTTAAAAAAACTAGGCTGCTGACAGGTTTGGCTTACAATCCCGATCGCAACTAGCTACTGAGTATCAGTTTCAATAAATGCCATGAAGTTAAAGTCCCCCAAGTCTGTGAATCCGGGTTGAGTTTTCGTTTGTCTGGCGGTAAGTTCGATCGCTGGTACTGTCACTGTTAATTCTAACTTGCAAGAAATGCCCCTGCGATTGACAAGCCTTCGGCTTGCTTCGGCGACGCTCAGCACAAGTCGCTCAGGCTAAAATGACTAATGACTCATGACTCATGATTACCTGCTATATTTGTAGGCTTGATTTAATCATTAGTCATTAGTCTCGTGTTCTCAAAGATAACTATTCGGAATTTGACGATCGCCTTTTTAATCGCCCTCATCCTTGAGTTGTGCAGCCCGATCGCCATTTTTGCTCAAAACATCGAAACAATCAAATTCTCCGGCACTCCTGCGGGTGTCAGCACTCGCTACATCGGTGCTGTCGAGGGCAACATCAACTTTGACCTCAAAGATTTACAAGATTTAGGAATTAATACCTACCGCATTTACGGCGGGATGTCCCGGTGGGAACCCGAAGACGATGACGGTAAATACGGCTGGCCGGAAATCTCCCAAATTAAGGCAAATCCCAATATAATTAATTGGGCGCATTGGGATCAGATTATGACCGATCCGCCCCAGGGTAGCGATTATTGGTGGTCGGGAGAACCGGACACACTTTGGCAAGGCAATGCGAGGACTATTTTTAATACTCTGAAACAAGCAAATATTCGCCCGGTTGTCAGCATTCGCAATGTTGACAGTAGCTGGAATCCTTCCTGGGCGCTGCAACTGAATCCGCCCCGAACTAAAGAAGATTGGAACGAGTGGTGGGAACACGTGTTTGCTACTGTTTATTGGCTAAATGTTCGCAATGACTACGGCGTTGATGATTGGGAAATTCACAACGAACCGGATAACCGGGAACAGGGTTGGGGTGGGACTAGGGCAGATTATTTTGAATTGGTGAAAGTGGCCAAAGATGCGATCGACTTTGTTTACAAAACTTATTTGCCTTCGCGCACATACCGCATCCACGGCCCGAAAACCGTAGGCGGCAGCAATTGGCCTGCTGATGCTTTGCGAGAAATTCCCAATTATTTCGATACAGTCAATGTCCACAATTACGACGCAGATATTTCTAACTACACTCGCAAAGTGCGCGGCTGGATGAACGGTAGTATCCGCGCTAACTCGCAGCTTTGGGTGGGAGAATGGGGAAGTTATCAAATTAGCTATAACGATTTATCTTTAGCTTTAAGTTTGATTAAAAATTTGATTCGAGGTTCCCAACCGGGGGATAATTATATTTACGGCAGTCACATATTCTGTTTGTACGACTGGGGAAAGCCGGGACTGGCAGAAGGTTTGCTGGGCCCAGGCGGCAAGCGGCGCGCGGGCTACTATGCTTTGCGGATGGGGATTCGGGCTTTGCAGGGCCCGAAAGCTACCTTTTTTCCTGTCACTAACAGTGCTAATTTAATGGCAGTTGCCACTCGCGATGCTAGCAACAATGTTTATTTGCTGGCTGTGAACGACCAAGCAAAATCTTATACTGTTAATGCCGATATTTCTGCTCTGATCAAAGGTGGTAATGGCACGGTGCGGGAGTTCAGTCTGAAGGCAATGGATGAGGTTGTTGGTAGCTTAACGCTGAAGGACGGTAATGCGACTTTTGCGGTGGCGGGGAATAGCGCTATTCTCATCAAGTTCGATCGCCCGAATTGAATCTAAAATCCTCTGGATCAGTCGATTTGAGATTTGAAATTTTCCATTTTTAGATTTGAGATTTACTTCACAGATGAATCTGGTAGCTTGAACTTTGGTCTAAAATTTTGGGATCAGCGCGACTGAAGTCCGGGGCTTGTACCCGTTTTTGGGCGGGGTCAGAATTGGGATAAGATAGAATTAGTCATGATGGGAATTATTGATTTTCTGCCTGTTTTGCCCTCGAAGCCTGGAACCCTGGAACCCTCGAACTCTTAATTAGACGGTTGAAATACCTAAATCGTGATGTTGTGATTCTCCTCCTGTCGCTGGTAAATTGGTAGCGTGTAGGTATCTTGCCTCCAACAGAATCCGAGCGAGAGTTTTGTTGAAGACGAGAAAGTCGGGTGCAGTCTAGACGATCGCAGAAATTCTTGCTCGTAAATCCGCAGCAGTTAGGCTAGGCAAGGAATTGCCGGCAATCCCACAGTCCGCCCTCTGGGGCGGAAACTGCAACGCAATCCTTGGACAGAGTTACCCATCAATAGACTTTTTGGGTAACTCTCTAGCGAGTCTTTCAATAACGTCACTAAGACTGCTGGCGGTAAGCTGAACCCGCTGTTCGTCTAACCACTTAGTGGCAGTCTCAGTCAGACTCAGATTGATTTTACGCTTAGGCTCGCTATAAATCTTTTTTCTCGACATTTTGACGTTCCGTATTAATTCCGTATAGAATAAGGATAATGCAAAAACGAAGCAAAGTAAATGTTACTCAGTTTCAAGACGGAACTAAAACCCAATAACAGGCAGGTGTCTAGATTTCGCCAGCATTGTGGAGTCGCTAGACACGCCTACAACTGGGGTAACGCTTTAATCCTGCAAGCTTTGGAGGAAAGGGGAACCGACAAGACAGTCAAAATCCCTTCTGCCATTGATCTTCACAAGCGCTTAGTGGCAGAAGTCAAGCCATTGTGTCGGTGGTACTACGACTCTTCCAAGGCAAGCCCTCAGCAAGCTTTAGCCGAATTGAGGACAGCTTGGGACAGGTGTTTCAAAAAGGTATCTAAGCAACCTAGGTTCAAGAAGAAGGGTGTATCGCACGACTCCTTCTATCTAGAGCAAGGAAGCAAAGCAAAGCCAGGAATAAATAACGACGGCAAGCGGATTAAATTACCTAAGATAGGTTGGGTCAGGTTGCACGAACCACTACCAATTACTGCTTTTCACAATTGCGTAATTAGTCGTAAAGCAGACAGATGGTTCATTGCGTTTAAGTGCGAAATAGAAAAACCCGTCCCTGCACCTGACCGCCCGACTATCGGAGTTGACATCGGCATCAAGACGCTAGCAGTCTGTTCCAACGGTCAAGTCTTTGACAATCCAAAGGCTTACCGTCGAATGAGTCGCAAGATGAAACGCCTACAACGGCGCGTCAGTAAGCGAGTCAAGGGTTCCAAGAACCGGAATAAAGCCGTCTCGAAGCTAGCTAAACTGCACTTAAAAGTGTCCAATATCCGAAAAGATGCTATCCACAAGCTGACAACTTACCTCGCCAAGAAACACGGCGAAGTCATAATTGAAGACTTGCACGTCAAGGCATTTTTAAAGAATCACAAACTTGCTGGTGCAGTCGCGGATTGCGGAATGTACGAATTCAAACGTCAACTCGAATACAAAACCCAAAAGTTTGGCTCTAAGTTGACGCTTGTGGATCGATTTTTCCCGAGCAGTCAAATCTGTTCAAGTTGTTGCAATCATCGGCACAAGATGCCGTTAAAAGTCCGAGTGTTTGAATGTCCCAACTGCGGAAACGTACAAGACCGTGACTTGAATGCAGCTAGAAATATAGAACGTTGGTTTGAAGGTATTTGTGTGCCCGAACGTTCAGAATTGGCGGTGAGTTCCACCGTGGCAGCCTGCGGAGTAGACAAACCCGACAACAGTCATGTTGTCGCTACGAAAGAAACAGGAAGTTAACACTCCCGGCTACCTATGTCCAGCTAAGTCTAGACTTGGGTAGCTTTGGGTAAGTTTAATGGAACGGTGATGTGAATCGTGCAGAAACTTTGAGCGCGCAGACGAAACCTCGCGGGCAAAGTCTCTCAATCAACCCGCTGGCCCCGATCGAGCTTTTCTAACAAATATCACTTTTATGCCCCCTGATGTTTATTCCCTCCCTCAGTCAGGTCATTAACCGCAATCCCCTCACCGTCACCCCTGGGACGCCCGTAGAAGAGGCGATCGAGCTGATGAGCAGCACAGGAGCCAGTTACGTCCTCGTGGTAGAACCGCGCGGAAATTTTCAACTCGGAAATCCCACCAACGGGACTTCCCCACAGTCGCGGGAAAAGTTGGGTTTGTACAAAGACGTACCGCGTGCAGTAAAAGCATCCGCCAACGGGATCAGTCTCAACGGCTCCAAAGCTTCCGATCCCGGCGCCCAGACGGTGCTGGGGATTTTTACAGCGCGAGATGTCGTCCAGCTAAGTTCTATAGGCGCTGCTTTGAGGGGATTTGCGATCGAGCAAATCATGATCCGAACCGTAACCGTAGCGCGAGAATCAGAAATTCCCGACTTTTTTGCCTTAGCAAATCTGCTGGACAAACATCTGATTGGGCATTTGCCAGTCGTCAACGACGCTGAAGAACTTGTCGGTATAATTAGCTCCCAAAGCTTGGTACAACTGTTGCAGGAAATTGGGGAATCGACACAACCACAAATTAGCAGCCCAAAGTCACCAGCAGCGCCCTTTGCCTTCCCTCCGCCGCTACCAATTTTACATCCGAAATTAGAGCTGCCTGCGAGTTTAATTAAACTCGCCCAAATCCCTCAAATCGCAGCCTCGCGAATTATTCACGCTCCTGCTACTGCTTCAGTTCGCTATTTGGCGCAACTGATGTTCCGACACAATGTTAGCTATGTATTAATCACTGAAACTCCCGAATCAAACTCGAATGGTGCTGCTACAAATTCCAAATTTACAAATCCCAACCTCCACAAACTGGTTGGCGTGGTAAGTTCGCGGGACATCGTGCAGTTGCAAGCCACGGGCAGAGACTCGAACAGAATTAGAGCGGGAGCGATTTGCAGCAGTTCGCCACCCCTGGTACGATCGCACTCTACCCTAGAAGCAGCCATCGCCCTGCTGCAAAAAAACTACTGCCAGTTACCTCTATTAGTCATCAACGACAGCAATCACCCGATCGGGATTGTCAATCCTCAAACTATCCTGTTACAAGCACTAGACTCAAAATCTCTGCATTCAGGCTTGATCGCTTTGCAGCGCCAGCTAGAATCTAGCAACGCGGAGTACAAAAGACTCTTGACAGAAATACAAATTCCGGCAGCCAATCGCTACCCAGGTGCAGAAATTGCTCAAAACAGTAGCGTCGCGCAGCCCCCAAATCTCCCCGCTACCGTCAACAATCAGGGGATTTGGGATTGGAATCTCGAAACAGATGAGTTTTTTTACTCGGCGCGATGGCAAGAAATGCTCGGCTACAAAGCAGGGGAAATCTCCAATCGCCGATCGGAATGGTGGAGTCGCATCCACCGAGACGACATTGACGCAGTAAAGGCAGCTTTAGAAGATCACTTCGCACAAAAAACAGCAGATTTTTCAGCAGAATATCGAATGCACTGCCAAGACGGCAGCACTGTCTGGGTGCTGAACCGAGGTCAAGTTTTGCGCAGCGCTACGGGCAAACCCCTGCGGGTAGTCGGAACTCATACAGATATTACTCCCAACCAGCAGTTAGAACTCAAAAACTGCGATGGCGTGGAGCAATTCCAAGTATTTGATGCTTTGAAAGCAACCGTAATTTTTCAGATGGATGCGGCGGGGATTTGGACATTTCTCAACCGCGCTTGGACTGAAATTACGGGTTTTTCGGTTGCCGAAAGTTTGACAACTAATTTTTTAGATTGGGTGCATCCAGATGAGCGATCGCATTGTGCAAATTTATTGGAGTCTTTGCTGTCAGGGAAGTCGGTATTTTATCGGCGAGAATTGCAAATTAAATACAAGTCGGACTCAGGCAAAAATGAATTGGAAATTCACAGTAATTCTGGCTTTGTTTCTGTTGAAATATTTGCCCAAGTTAGGCTGAATTCCCAAGGTGAAATAGTCGGAATTTTAGGAACTTTGCACGATGTCTGCAACCGCGTCGCAGGGGTTGAGGAACTGCGGGAAAGTGAGCGGGCAATTCGATCGCTCTACGAGGTAATGGTGGGCTCGTCAGGCTCTTTTGATGAGCGAACGGCCCGGTTGCTGGCAATGGGTTGCAGTCAGTTTGGGATGGATATCGGGCTGTTGGGCAGGGTTTTGGGCGATCGCTACGAAGTGCTCGCGGCTTATGTACCGCAAGATTTTCCCTTCGGATTTGCTAAAGGAGATGGTTTTTCTTTAAGCAGAACCTTCGAGCGAGAGGTTTTGCGATCGATCGAACCTATTTCGATCGAATCCGCCGGCACTACTGAGTGGAAGCAGCATCCCGCTTACGCCGTGCGCAGGTTGGAGGCTTTTGTCGGCACGCGGGTCATAGTCCAAGGGCGAGTTTTTGGCACTTTGAGCTTTACTTCCTGCACCGCTAAACCTCCTTTAAAACCGCTGAATTTAGAAATTTTAAAGTTGATGGGGAATTACATCGGTGCGGAAATTGCCCGCGAAGAGCGAGAGCGCACTTTGCAGCGTCAGTACCAGCGCGTTTTGCTGCTCAAGCAAATTACTCAAAAAGTGCGATCGACTTTAGACACTCAAGAAATTTTTCAGACTACCGCCACCCAAATCGGCCGCGTATTCGGCGTAAATCGCTGTACAATTCACACTTATCTTTCCCAACCTTATCCCCACCTTCCTTGCGTCGCAGAATACTTAGAACCTGGTCACGAATCGGCTTTAGATTTAGAACTTTCCGTGACTTACAACCCCTACACAGAAAAACTACTCGCTGAAGATATAGCCCTGGCATCTCCCGATGTGTTCACCGATCCTTTGCTCGAATCTTCAGTACCAATGTGCCGCCGCATCGGATTAAAATCTATGTTGGCAGTTCGCACTTCCTATCAAGGAGAACCGAATGGCATTATTACTTTGCACCAGTGCGATGCAACTCGCCAGTGGACTCCCGACGAAATTGAACTCCTAGAAGATGTTGCCGCTCAAGTCGGAATTACCTTAGCCCAAGCCCAACTTTTAGAAAAGGAAGTTCACCGACAGCAACAGTTAGCAGAGCAAAACGAAGCTTTGGAGCACGCGCGACAAGCGGCGGAAGTTGCTAACAGAGCTAAGAGCGAATTTTTAGCGACTATGAGTCACGAAATCCGCACTCCGATGAATGCGGTAATCGGGATGACCGGTTTGCTGCTGGATATGGAACTAACTACAGAACAGCGGGATTTTGTGGAGACAATTCGCACCAGCGGCGATGCTTTGCTGACTATTATTAACGATATTCTAGACTTTTCCAAGATTGAATCGGGCAAAATGGATTTGGAACGCAGCCCCTTCGAGCTGCAAAACTGTATAGAAGAATCTCTGGAATTGCTGGCTCCTAGAGCGTCGGAAAAAGGTTTAGAATTGGCTTACTTTATTGATGATTCTGTTCCAAAAAATATTTTAGGAGATGTCACGAGGCTGCGCCAAATCTTGGTAAATCTGCTAGGAAATGCAGTTAAATTTACAGAATCTGGAGAAATTGTCGTTTCTTGTACCGCTAGAAAAATCGAGCCGGTAGCTGCTAAGATTTTGCCGGAAATAACCAATATTCTAGCTCTGCAACCGCTAGCAATTAAGCAAGAACAGTTGCCAAGTACCAGACAATACGAGATTCAATTTGGTGTCCAAGATACCGGAATTGGCATTCCGCCAGACAGGATCGATCGCCTGTTTAAAGCTTTTTCGCAGGTGGATGCTTCAACAACTCGACAGTACGGCGGAACTGGTCTGGGACTGGCTATCAGCCAGCGTTTGAGCGATATGATGGGTGGTAAAATGTGGGTTGTCAGTCAGGTTTCTCCGGCAAGTTCTAAGTCTCAACCTGCTGTTTCTGCGATCGGACAAAGTATGGCAGGGACACCACCTGCGGGATTTTCTGCGCCGTCGATATCGGGTTCCGGTTCGATTTTTTATTTCACGGTAACTGCTGAAGCTAATGAAAGCGCGGTTGAGGAAAAACAGCCGGAATTTACTGTTGGCAAGCGTTTGTTAATTGCCGAGAATCATGCCATTAACCGACAAGTTTTGATCCGGCAAGCTGAGGCTTGGGGCATGATACCCGTGGCTGTAACTTCGGGCGCTGAGGCTTTGGAAATCATCAAAGAAAACTCGGCGATCGATTTGGCTATTTTGGCGATGAATCTACCAGATATGGACGGCGTGGCTTTGGCTGTGAAGATTCGTTCATGGGAGCTGAGCAATTTGTCTGGCGGCGAGGGGCTAAATCCGAATGTCATCAAAGTTACAAGTCCTCGCAAAGTTCCGCTACCTTTGGTGCTATTTACTTATTTGAGCAAGGCGGAAGTCTGGAAAAAACTTGAAACTACAGAAGTACATTTTTCGGCTTTTTTAACTAAGCCTCTAAAACAGTCGCAGTTTTATAATGTGTTGCTGCAAGTTTTTGGATATGTTGCCGGCAGAAGTGGCAAGGGAGAAGTTTCAAATGTGGCGACTTTGACTTCGGGATTGAAGTATTTTGAAAATTCTCAAGAACATCATCGCTCGCAGCGGACACCTGCGGTTTTGAGGCAGGTGGCGAGCAATTCTGTCGCACAGGATGCAGCTAATTCTACTCAAATTCGGATTTTGTTGGCGGAGGATAATGTGGTGAATCAAAAAGTAGCTACGCATTTGCTCGACAGGATAGGATATCGGGCAGATATTGCTGCTAATGGGTTGGAGGTTTTGGAGGCGCTGAAGCGGCAATCTTACGATGTTGTGCTGATGGACGTGCAGATGCCGGAGATGGACGGGTTGGAAGCGACGCGCCGCATTTGTGCGGAATGGCCAGCCAATAAGAAGCCGAGAATTATTGCGATGACGGCTAATGCGATGCAGGGCGATCGCGAAAAGTGTCTGGAAGCGGGTATGGACGATTATATTACTAAGCCGGTGCGCCGGGAAGAGTTGGCGATCGCCCTGGGCAAATGCCAACCCCTGCAACGGGATGAATTGGATGCCGTTGCTGAACTGAAAAATCAACATATTACTGACCCAGTTGACAGTGAGGCTGCTGGACACTCAATCGTTCAACCGGGAGCAAATTCGCCGATCGATTTTCATGTTTTGCAAAGTCTCCGCGAGTTAGACGATGAGGAAGACCCGGATTTTTTGGGGGAGTTGATTCAGATATATTTGTTAGACGCACCGCAGCAGTTAGAAACAATTAAGGAGGCTATTTTTCTCGGCGATGCTGATAGTTTGAAGCTGGCTTCTCACACGCTGAAGTCGAGCAGCGCTAATTTAGGAGCGGTGTCTTTTTCGGAAGTTTGCAAGGAGTTGGAGTTGATGGGCCGCTTGGCCGTTGAGTCTGGAGGAGAACAGGTTTTTGATGCGAGGACGGCGCGCGATCGGCTGTTGGAAGCCGAAACGGAGTGGGAAAAGGTACGGATGGCGTTTGAGACTGAATTAAAAACGGGGAAGTTGCGATCGCAAATCGGGTAATTTGTTATATCAATTCCGGTTGCACTCCTCCGGAATTGTTGACTGTTGACTGTTGACTGTTGACTGTTTGAACAATACCGATGCAACCGGAAACGATATTATTTGTTATTTGTTGGTTTTTGGTTGTTAGTTGTCAGTTTCAATGCCCAATGCCCAATGACCTGTTTGGCCAATGCCCAATTCCCAATGACCTGTTTGGCCAATGCCCAATTCCCAATTCCCAATTCCCAATTCCCAATTCCCAATTCCCAATTCCCATATTTAACTTTCACCTAAATACGCTTTCCGAACAGTTTCATTAGACTGCAAATCGCTAGCAGTACCGGCGACTACAACCTCACCAGTTTGGATCACATAGCCGCGGTGGGCTACACTTAAAGCCATGCGGGCGTTTTGTTCCACCAGTAAAATAGTAGTTCCGTCCGCATTAATATCGCGGACGATCGCAAAAATTTGACTCACCAACATCGGAGCCAAGCCCATACTCGGCTCATCCAATAATAACAAACGGGGGCGCGACATCAAAGCACGGGCGATCGCCAGCATTTGCTGTTCACCGCCGCTAAGAGTTCCCCCTTTTTGACTAATTCTTTCTCGCAAACGGGGAAATAAATTTAAAACTTTTTCCATATCAGACTTGATACCGAGAGTATCATTGCGGAGATAAGCACCCATTTCCAGGTTTTCTTGTACCGTCATGCGCCCAAAAATCAGCCGCCCTTCCGGGCTTTGAGAAATGCCCAAACGGACGATCGCCTCTGTAGACAGCGACTCCAAAGGCTTTCCCTCAAACAGTACAGTACCGCTACGCGGGCGCAGCAGCCCTTGAATCGTGCGGAGAGTGGTAGTTTTCCCCGCCCCGTTGCTACCGATTAATGTCACAACTTCTCCCTGCGAGACAGTTAGCGATACTCCTTTGAGAGCGTGAATATTTCCGTAATAGGTGTGAATGTCTTTAATTTCTAGCATAATTGCTCTTTCCGCTTTGTCCTTTGTTATATCGTCCCGACTAAGTATAAAATTTTATTGCATTTATTTAAAATTAACCTTTTTTATAGTAAACCAGAGCATCTCACGATCTTAAAATTATCTGCGTCAATCAGTGTTTATCTGCCTTAAATCTGCGGTTGACCGACTAATTGTATTAACCATGAACATCATCTTCTTTTCCCAAATATGCCTCAATCACACGAGGATCGGCGCGAACTTCTGCCGGAGTTCCCTCAGCAATTTTAGTGCCGTACTCCATCACACTAACGCGATCGCTAATTCCCATCACCACCTTCATATCGTGTTCGATCAGCAAAATACTCAAATCCAACTCATCGCGAATCCGGTAAATAAAGCGAGTTAAATCGGCCGTTTCATTCGGGTTCATCCCCGCCGTCGGTTCGTCCAAAAGCAGCACTTTGGGATCGGAAGCCAAAGCCCTGGCAATTTCCAATCTGCGCTGATCGCCGTAGGAAAGGTTTTTTGCCAACTCCGGCGCTTTCTTCACGCCCAAACCGACAAAATCTAGCATACTCAGCGCTTTTATTTTAGCTTCCCGTTCCTCGATAATCGCAGTCGGCGGGCGGAGGATTGCGCCCAACAAACCTGTTTTCATTCTGCTGTGCCTGCCTACTAAAACATTATCCAGTACAGTCATATTGTTAAATAAGCGGATATTTTGAAAAGTTCTAGCAATGCCGAAACTTGTCAGGCGATCGGGAGGCAAACCCGTGATATTCTTATTTTCGAGGAGCAAGTTACCGGCAGTGGGTTTGTAGATACCCGTCAGCATATTAAAAAAAGTGGTTTTACCCGCACCGTTGGGGCCGATCAAACTGGCGATCGAGCCTTTTTCCAAGGTTAAACTAACCTGGTTGACTGCTGTCAAACCGCCGAATCGCATGGTAAGTTGCTGTGCTTCTAATAATGACATTTTGGTTATGTTTCCTAATATTTTATATTGAAGTGTGAGATTTCACGCCGGCTTGTGAATCAACTTGGGAGATTCTCGGACATATTCTCTAATGTACAAACAAAATAGAACTTAAAAAGATTAGATTCGAGGGAACGGCGAGGGCGATATTGTACGTGCAAATCTGCCGTCGAGAAGTTCTCAATAAGTTTAAGATTGAGTTCGTCAGCCAAAGTGGAAATTTGGTCAAAGCCAGTAATCCACGGTGCATACATACTTTCGTATTTATCTATGTAATCATTGATATCTTGGTAGCCCGTCGTTCTCAAAATCACTTTTTCTGACATATAATCAAAGGACAATCGGAAATTGTGAACATTGTCACTAATTTGTTCTAAGACAAATATTACATCTTTTTTGGCAAGCAAGGTGGTGTTACCTTCCCACAAAAAATATGTCGGTATGTCGAAGTCAAATTCGCTGTGTTTCAATAAGGATATTAAACCGTCTTTTACATAATCGCCGGGAATGTAGCGAACATTTGCCCTAACTTTGTTGGCTTTGAGAGTTTTTTCCTTTAATTCAAGAGTAGCCGGATCGTCTATTTCAAAATAAGTGACTCTTTCTCCATTGATTCTCGCAGCGCGAGTGTCTAAACCAGAACCTAAAATAACTACTTGTTTGCAACCTCCTAAAACTTGATTTGATAAAATATCATCAAAGTATTTAGTCCGCAGCTTCACCATTTCTTTAGCAGCGGGAGAGTTTTGAGCTATTTGGTCTGCTATTTTTTTCGTTTCTTCATTCAGCCATATTTTTACTACATTATCATTGTAAAGAGGAATTGTTTCTTGATTTTCTTCCGCTCTAAATTCCGCAACGATAAAAGCAGTACCTGTTACATTGTTCATGGCTAAACTTTCCTCTTTACTATTGACTTCTGGCATCGGCTAAAGACTCATTGCTTGCTTCACCATCCGAATGCAGTTCTGCTTGGTGGATTTTATCAGGAATCAGCCCCTCTGGCCGCACGATCATCATCACAACTAAAGTTAAACCGAATAGAAACAAGCGCATTTGAATCGGGTCTAAACTGGTTGCTAGAAAGTCGGCTAACTGGGGAATTGCAATTCTGGGAAGTACAAAAGTATTCAGGAAACCTTTGAGGACTTGGGCGAGTTGGGGTAGATAAAGCCGATCGGCAGACATGATAATGATAGCGCCCAAAATTACCCCGGTCATGTTGCCCAAACCGCCTAAAATTACCATACACAGGATAATCACCGATACTGAGAAATCGAAGACGCTGGGAAAAACCGCGCTGATATAGGCGGCGTAAAATGCGCCTGCAAACCCCGAAAATGTCGCTCCCATCGCAAAAGCCGAAAGTTTGGTTTTGACTAGGTTAATGCCCATTGCGCTTGCCGCTAATTCATCTTCGCGCATGGCATTCCAGGCCCGTCCCAAGCGGGAATCTCGCAGCCGCGAAATCATGAAGTAAGCGAAGACGACTAGCAGTAAAATTAGGTAGTACCAGGGAAAGTAGTTGCCGGTGCTGAAAGTGCCGATGATGGGGAGAGATGGACGCGCGATCGGGTTGATGCCCGCTTCGCCGCCGGTGAGGTTAAAAGGTCGATCGCACCCAACGAGACACAACACCAATTCCGGCTTACCTAAAACTGAAGCGACAATCTTCGAGATTGGTTCATCGATGCGAATGGCGGTTAAATTCCGAAATACCACCGGGATAATTTCGCCAAAACCGAGGGTAACAATTGCCAAATAATCGCCCTTGAGTCGCAGTGTGGGAATACCCAGAATAACGCCCGCAATGCCAGCTACACCGGCGGCGATCGGCAAAACTACCCAAAAATTCCAAGCAATATTTATCTGCCCGGAAGATAGCAAAGCTGTCGTGTAAGCGCCGATCGCAAAAAACGCCGCATATCCCAAATCCAACAACCCCGCAAAACCCACAGTAATATTCAAACCCAGGGCCAACATAATAAAGATTTGAATCTGTACTACCGTAGCAATCCAGCCGGTTTGAGCCTCAAGATCGATAAACGGAAACAGAATTAAGATAAAAGCTAATGTTACCAGAGTAGCCTGTCGTTGGCGTTGCGGCGGCAAACCCTGCAAAGCACCCATTAATGTAGCTGTCAAAAGTGCGATCGCCAAACTGCAAACCCCGTACACCAAAGTAGTCGGTAAAGCCACAGCAGATTGACCGGAAAAAGGTCTAACTAAAACCCCTTCTAGTACGCTAGCAACCAACAGCCAAACGCCCAAACCCAAACCCGCAAAACAGCCAACTGTTGCGCCCATTTTTGGGTTTTGAACCTTCTGATCTTGACAACTCATGAAGCCCGCTGCCGTGCCCATCAGCCATCCGATGACTGTGCCGCTCCAACCGCCGAATAACACAACAGTCAAAAAGGCGATCGCCCCTAATATACCGCTTGATTTAATTGCTTGGATTATCTTGTTTGACATAGGTCAGAAGTTATTGGTTATTGGTTATTGGTTATTGGTTATTGGTTATTGGTTATTGGTTATTGGTTATTGGTTATTGGTTATT
>NZ_JAUBVX010000004.1:0-99361 GCF_036706065.1 Microcoleus sp. A2-C3
GAAGATCCTGAGTTTGAAACGTTCTACACTAAGAACATTCTGCTTAACGAAGGCATCCGTGCTTGGATGGCTCCGACTGACCAACCCCACGAAAACTTCATCTTCCCAGAAGAAGTTCTGCCTCGTGGTAACGCTCTCTAATCAGCGCGAAGTATCAAAAATTGCAACATTTTGAAAGGGTAATATAAATCAGTTTAGGCTTTACCCTCAATGTTTAAAAAGCTCCCGCCGATCGCTCGGCGGGAGCTTTTTTGTTGTAATTATGACAATATCGAGTATTCTCGGCCAAATGAGGATTGTGCCAACTTGCTAACTGATTCATTTACGCGCTCACACATCTCAACACTGCTGAAAAATGATGAATGTGTAACGATAGCTTTGCCGCAAGCGGTAAAGGAGGAATCCCTCAAAGTTATAGGCAATAGCCTATAACGCTTTAAACACCTATTTTCACGTCTTGGTTTTGACGCTGGTTTGTCTTAATTGAGTGGTCGATCTATCACCACTCAAACGAACCAGACACGGTGCAATACCGATCTCTTTGATTTTACCAAAACGTGATCACCAAGCGCGATTATTTCTATTGCGCGGATAATCACCGTAAAATTCAGCAAATCAATCGACAGGACTAAACTCTCTTGAAATGCCTCTGCGTTGATCTGCGTTGATCTGCCCTACATCTGCGCTTGGACGATCGATCAAAGATTTATGCAATAATTCTAGTCAAATTCTACATTCGATCGCTTTGGCGGACTTTCCATCCACCACACGACATCGCCGCATTTGTCAATCTTATATCTGGCGAGAAATTGAGGAGCGGGCGATCGCACATTTCCCGCTTGACACCGCTCCAGATCCCAGCAATCCGTTCAAAAGCTCGTTAGCGAAGCCCTCGAAGAGGATCGTCCGCTGGCTGTAGAGATCGATCGAAAACCTCGCCCCGTCAGTAATTTGCCCGCATCTTGCAAAAATATCAATTTGCATCCCCCCACTTCTAATTCCTTGTGTTATTCTAATAATTGTGATTACTGAAACGATACTCAGAACGCAGGTTCTTTCGGTTACGCTGGCAAGGGCTAGCGCACAAATCCTCACACCAAATCTTGTATTTGGGTGAGGTGCGTTCAAATATTAAACCATTTAGCTAATCCCGGAGGTGATGCCCATGATAGGTAGTAAACTCATGGGTCATCAGATTGGAAACTACCGGCTGTGCGCCGGGGCCGCTCACTAGCAGCCAGCCCTCGTTTCCAACTGGAAACGAATTCCATCGGGAACCAGGCTGAGCTAGGGATTCTCCCGGCAGTCAGGTTCTAATCTGAAGACCCGCTAGACCGCTCTCACCTCAAATAGTGTTAAATCTTGAGTGTTAAAACTTGAGGCTCAACACTATTGGTGAGAGCGGATAGTTTTTGGTTATATTTTCCACAGGTGAGCAATTAATCTGTTATTAATCTCAAATCAAAGTAAAAAAATTATGGCTGATCTACTTAACGATACTGAAATTCAAGAGCGCACCAGTCAATTATCGGGCTGGAGGATTGAAGACAAGCAACTGCGGTGTACCCGGAAATTTAAAGACTTTATTGCTGCGATCGCCTTTGTGAATAAGTTGGTCGAACCCTCAGAAGCCGCCGGACATCACCCAGACATAGAAATCTCGTATAACAAAGTAACAGTTAACTTGACAACTCACGATGCCGGAGGCTTAACTGAAAAAGACTTTGCGCTAGCCCAAGAGATTTCTAAGCTAGATTAGAAGAGTTCCCGTTTTCAGAACAAGAGCCACTGCATCTAGCGACAGTCCCCGATCGCGGAAAGTTCGCAAATAAAAAATCGACTCTGGGTTAAAATCGGTGTGAAAAAGTCGAGATGCTAAAAGTCCAATGTATTAAAGGCTATTCGCCATCCTCCGACCATGATCGTATTTGAAAGGCCAGAGTTCTTGAACGAGTCTGCTGAAAGAACCGATCTGATAGAAAAGCTTTTGGATATTGGCGCGGCTCTGTCGAGCGCCCAAGATTTAAGCGGCTTGCTAAATTTAATTTTATCCAAAAGTAGGGAAATTACCAGCAGCGATGCGGGCAGCGTTTACTTAGTAGATCGCAGCGACGAAAAACCTAAGCTGCTGTTCAAGGTAGCCCAAAACGCTTCTAAACCGGGCCTGTCGTTTAAAGAGTTTGCGCTGCCGCTGACAGACAAAAGTTTGGCAGGTTACGTAGCAATTACAGGTCAAAGTTTGAACCTGTCGGATGCCTACGACTTACCCCCAGGCGTACCTTACCAGCTAGATACCAGTTTTGACAGGGATATTAATTACCGCACTTGCTCGGTAATGGTGTTGCCGATGCAAAACAGAGAAGGCGAGACAATCGGCATACTGCAACTGATCAACCGCAAAACAAAGGCAGATGCGGTGCTTACAGCCGAAAATGCCTGGGAATCGACGCAGCAGTATACTTTGTGGGAAGAAAGAATAGTTCGATCGCTCGCATCTCAAGCAGCAATCTCGATCGAGCGCAATCAACTCCAAGAAAGCATAGAACATTTGTTCGAGGGCTTCGTCAAAGCCTCAGTCCAAGTCATAGAAGCCAGAGACCCCTGTACCTACGGCCATTCAGAACGAGTAGCAGCCCTCACAGTACGCCTGTCAGAAGAAGTAAACAGCGTCAGCGGTGGATGGCTGCGATCTATTTACTTTAACAACCGCCAAATTCAAGAAATTCGTTATGCCGCCCTGCTCCACGATTTTGGTAAAATCGGAGTACCCGAAGCAGTTTTGACCAAGCAGAAAAAGCTCTACCCCGCACAACTAGAAATCATCCGCCACCGCTTTGGCTTAGCTCAGCGGACGATGGAAATGGAATGCGTCCAGTCTAAATATAAATACTTGCTAGAGCATTCAGCTTACCGAAAACACCCGGACGAAGGGCCCTCCTGCGCTCAATGCCAGGAAATAGAACAGCTAGACACGGCGCTAGCAGACGCAAAAACCAGATTGGCAGAATACTGGGAAGTCCTGCTAGAGGCCAACGAACCTCACATTTTGGCAGCAGAACCCCTAGCTCAACTGCTAGAACTTTCTAAGCAAACTTACAGAGATATAGACGGGGCAATGAAACCGCTGCTGAGTCCAGACGAAATTGTGCAATTGATGGTGGCGAGGGGCAACCTGACAGCAGAAGAACGATCGGCAATCGAATCTCACGTCACTCACACTTACGAATTTCTCAGCCAAATTCCGTGGACAAAGGATCTAAAAAATGTGCCCCAAATAGCCTACGGACATCACGAAAAACTGGATGGCACAGGCTATCCGCGAGGTCTAAAACACTCCGAAATTCCCATTCAAGCGCAGTTGATGACGATCGCCGATATTTACGACGCCCTGACAGCAGGCGATCGCCCCTACAAACGAGCTCTACGCCCAGATGCAGCAGTAAAAATTTTGCGGCAAGAAGCAGCTCACAACAAAATCAACGCCGATTTGTTAGAATTGTTCGACCGCCGCCGAGTCTTTAGCGTCCTCGGACACAGCTTGGATCCAAAAGTCGAATCAGCCTAGACGATTC
This sequence comes from Microcoleus sp. A2-C3, assembly GCF_036706065.1. Taxonomy (NCBI): domain Bacteria; kingdom Bacillati; phylum Cyanobacteriota; class Cyanophyceae; order Oscillatoriales; family Microcoleaceae; genus Microcoleus; species Microcoleus sp. A2-C3. The sequence goes on from NZ_JAUBVX010000004.1 coordinate 3,573, forward strand.
GGGCGTGCTGTGCTAAAAAAGTAGAGAGGCGATCGGGCTTTTGGGTGCCAGCAGTCAAATCAATCGACAACCTAAGTCTTGTCAGGTTTTGAGGCAGTCGATGGCAGGGTTAAAAACACGCCCTCAGCAGCAGCCGATCGCATCCATACACTCAGTCAGACCAAAAGAATCAAAAGAAAAATCGAATTTTAGGTCTTTTTTTGCAGTATGCTAGTGGAGCAACTACTGACGGCATAGAAAACTCAAAAATTTTCTTTGTAATCGGTGTGAGGATGAGAGTGAATATGTCGAAATTTTTGTGGAGTTACCTATTAATCAGCCCAGCAGTCTTAGGAGCTACCCTAGTAGTTTCTTCGAGCGCGATGGCAGCAAACGCTCAGCCCGGTGCTGATGCGCTCAAGCCTCAAGCTGCCAAAGCTGAAACGGCCCAAACCTCTGAAGCGAAAGTCAATGCTTTAGCAGCGGTTGACGAAACTACCGTAGCAGCCGATCGAATCGCAGAAAATTCTCCAGCCGCCGGCATCGCAACAGAGCCAGCGATTGCAGCAGCTTCAAGCACCGCTGCAAAAGAAAGCGCGATCGCCGCCAACACAGCCCCCGCAGTGGAAAATCCCCAAGCGGCAGCATCAAAACCTGCAACTGAATCTCTAGCAGCAGTTGAGCCAACAGCCAACACAGACCCCGCAGCGACAAATCTCGAAGCTGCATCAGAACCTGCAACTAAATCTTTAGCAGCAGTTGAGCCAACAGTCGCTCAACCAGTAGAAAATTCAGCGGCAGCGAAACTAGAAAATCCAGCCCCGGCAGCTACCGCTGTCCCAGAGCTCCTTGGTGCAGTTCAATTAGAAACTACTGCCCCGACAGTGGCAGCGCCAGCACCAGAAAGCTTGCCCAAACTGGCTGAATCTGTAGCCCAAACTGACGCACCACAAGCTCAAAACCCAGCCGCCACATTAGAACAGCTCAACCAGTACAGCAGCGAAGGTGCTGCCGGTGGCGAAACTCAGGGTCAAGTCACCTCAGTATCTCAACTTTCTGACGTGCGGCCCACAGACTGGGCATTCCAAGCACTGCAATCCCTAGTCGAACGCTACGGCTGTATTGCTGGGTATCCCGACGGCACCTTCCGTGGCAACCGGGCAATGACCCGCTACGAATTCGCCGCCGGTTTAAACGCTTGCTTAGACAAAGTTAACGAGCTAATTAAAGCAGGTACAACCAACTTAGCGACCAAAGACGACTTGGCAGCCCTCCAACGGCTCCAAGAAGAATTTGCAGCGGAACTGGCAACCTTGCGCGGCCGCGTCGATGCTCTGGAATCTCGGACATCCGAACTCGAAGCTAACCAATTCTCAACTACTACCAAACTGACTGGGGAAGCAATCTTTGCCCTCAGCGACGACTTTGGCGGCAATGCTGGCTTGTTTGGCAGAGACAACAGAAGATTCGGCAGCGACAACAATCAGGCCGTCTTCCAACAACGGGTACGTCTCAATTTAAATACGAGCTTCACCGGCAGAGACTTGCTGCTGACCAGGCTTGATGTGGGCAATGGTCAAAACTTTAACTTGGGGGCTACCGCTGAAGGTACTCAAACTTGGAACGTAGTCAACCGCACCGACAACGTTTTCAACCTGGGCAGCTTGCTTTACAAGTTCCCCGCTAGCAATCGGTTGAACGTTACCATTGAAGCCGCTAACGGTATTTGGAACGATTTCATTCCTACCGTCAACCCTTACTTTGAAGACTTTGACGGCGGTAATGGCTCCCTCAGCGCCTTCGGTCAAAGCAACCCAATTTATCGCCTAGGTGGCGGTGCTGGTCTTGGCTTCGATTACGCCTTCGGCGGCCGGGGCTTGCTGGGCGGCGTGTTCGGCCCGACTTCTCTGTCCTTCGGCTATTTGGCGTCAAATGCAGCCAGTCCCGCCAAGGGCGGAGGCTTGTTTAACGGCGACTACGCAGCGATGGGCCAGTTGACTTTTACCCCGGGACGCAACTTGCAAGTTGCTCTCACTTACAACCACGGTTACTTTAGCCGAGGTAACTTCGGGTTTGACAACGGTTTAGGGAACGGGGATGGCAAGCTTGGCGGTTTCACCGGCACCGGCGTAGCTAATTCCATCAACGGTTTGAGCGAAGGCTTTGACGGCTTCCGTTCTCAGAAAGTTGTCAGCAACTCCTACGGTGCTGAGGCTTCGTTCCGACTCAGCCCGAGATTTATCCTTGGCGGCTGGGCTGGTTTAACCAATGCTCGGATTATCGGCGTCGGCGATGCGAGAATTTGGAACTACGCTGCCACTTTGGCTTTGCCAGATTTAGGGAAAGAAGGCAACTTGCTGGGCTTTGTGGTAGGTCGCGAGCCTTACTTGGATAAACTTGAGGCTCCCGGCAATTTGCGGAACTTCAACAACGATACTTCGTGGCACTTTGAAGGCTTCTACAAGTTTAAGCTTTCGGATAACATTGCTGTGACTCCGGGCGTCATTTGGATTACCAACCCGAATCAAGACCGCAGTAATGACGACATCATTATTGGTACTCTGAGAACTACTTTCACGTTCTAAGAGCGGCTTAGAGCAGGCACGACGGGTTATACCGTCTCTGCTGGCAACTTTAGGTCAAATTTAGCCCTGCTTTCGGCAGGGCTTTTTTGTGTGGTAGACGAATTCAGTGCCGCTATCTTTTGTGAAAGTCGATTAAGTTCGGTGGAAAACCGGAGTATAATAAAAATTTAGGAGTTAAAATTTTTAACTCAACATTGAGGAAAATTTTTAATGCCTGACTTCGGAGTTGAGAATTCTGGTAGTTGAAGTAATATGGTAGAACTCTCCTGTAAAAGCGAATACGCAATCTTAGCTTTGCTAGAGCTTGCTGATTGCTACGATGAAGGCGAGCCTCTGCAAATTCGCCAGATAGCGGCTCAGCAAAATATTCCCGATCGATATTTAGAACAGTTGCTGGCTACCATGAGGCGCTGCGGGCTGATTCGCAGCCAGCGAGGAGCTAAGGGAGGTTATATCTTGGCGAGAGAACCCTGGAAAATTACACTCCTGGAAATTATCAACTGTCTCGAAGGCTCAGAGTTCGATCGCTCCGAAAAAGACTCGCCTGCTCAAACTGTAGAAAGTGCGGTGATTTGGGAAGTTTGGCAAGAAGCGCGATCGACTGCCAACTTGGTGTTGCAAAAATACACGCTACAGGATCTGCGCGAAAAACGCAATGGCAGACGGCAGCTCGATATTATGTATTACATCTAGTTAGTATTGCCAACTAGGAATTAACATTTACTTTCAACAACCAACTGACAAAGATTATGCGTATTGCTGGCGACATTACAGAATTGGTGGGGCATACACCCCTGGTGCAACTCAACCGCATTCCCCAAGCCGAAGGCTGCTTGGCTCGGATTGTGGTCAAACTCGAAGGCATGAATCCGGCAGCATCGGTAAAAGACCGGATTGGTGTCAGTATGGTCAATCAAGCCGAGGCCGAAGGGCTGATTACTCCAGGCAAAACGATTTTAGTGGAACCGACTTCTGGCAATACCGGAATTGCTCTGGCAATGGTGGCGGCGGCTAAGGGCTACCAGTTGATTTTGACAATGCCGGATACGATGAGCACGGAACGCCGATCGATGTTGCGTGCTTACGGTGCCCAACTAGAACTAACTCCCGGCATTGAGGGCATGAGCGGCTGCATCCGCCGCGCTCAAGAGATTGTGGACAAAACTCCGAATGCGTATATGTTGCAGCAGTTTCGGAATCCTGCCAACCCGGAGGTTCACCGTTTGACAACGGCTGAGGAAATTTGGGCAGATACCGACGGCGAGGTGGATTTCGTGATTTCTGGAGTCGGCACTGGCGGTACGATTACGGGTATTGCAGAGGTGATTAAGTCGCGGAAACCTGAGTTTAAGGCGATCGCCGTTGAGCCGGCTAACAGTCAGGTACTTTCGGGCGGAAAGCCTGGGCCTCACAAAATTCAAGGTATCGGTGCGGGTTTTGTGCCGCCGGTGCTGAATGTGAATGCGATCGACGAAGTGATAATTGTTACCGATGACGAGGCGATCGCCTACGGGCGTCGCTTAGCCAGAGAAGAAGGACTTTTGTCCGGTATTTCCAGCGGTGCGGCACTGTGTGCGGCTTTGAAAATCGGCAAGCGTCCCGAAAATGCCGGGAAATTGATTGTGATGATTCAGCCTAGTTTCGGCGAACGCTACCTCAGCACTCCCTTGTTCCAAGATCCAGAACTCAATCTGGCGATGGCTGTCAACTAGGTTCGCTTTGGGGATCAGTCCCAAAAACTAAAAGCAGGGCGTACACTCTACGCTCTGCTGTTGTTTGTAGTGAAGACTTTAGTCCTTCTTAACTCAACTCCCTCAACAGAGGACTGAAGTCCTCACTACGAACTTTTAAAGAGTCAATATTTTTATAAAATGGATTTATAATAATTTGAAAACAGAGGTTTTTTACCTACAATTTTTGGCATTTATATCAGATAAATACCTAACGCATTAACAAATAATGATATTTTTGTCAAGCACTTTTTTGCGGATTATCCAGATTTCAAGGAAATAACAGCGTGTCTTCCGTTACCAATCACTACAAAACCCTAAAGATTAGCCCAACAGCAACACAAGCCGAGATTAAACAAGCATACCGCCGTTTAGTCAAAATATTTCATCCAGATAGCCAGAGTTCCACAGCCGGTCACGAAGAGATTATCCGCCTCAACGCAGCCTATGAAATATTAGGAGATGCCCAACACCGACAATCTTACGATCGCCAATTTTCCCAACCAAGCGAACAGCAATCACCCTACGCACCAAACGTCGCCCGCCAGCGCCAACAAGCAGCGCGGGATGCCGACGAACAAATGGAACAGTGGCTGATTAAAGTATACAAACCAGTCAATCGAATGCTCAACAGCATCTTGAAGCCGCTTAAAAAAGAAATAAACGAATTGTCAGCAGATCCGTTTGATGACGAACTGATTGAAAAGTTTCAAGCTTATATCGAAACCAGCCGCGACTTTCTTTCAAAAGCTCATAACTTTCTGAAAGCGATGCCCAATCCATCTAATGTAGCCGGAGTTGCAGCGCATCTCTACTACTCCATCAATCAAGTCGGCGATGGCATAGAAGAATTGCATTTATTTACCCTCAATTATGACGATCGCCATTTGCACACAGGTCAAGAACTGTTTAGAATTGCTGCTAGACTGCGGCGGGAAGCACAGGAGGAATTGAAAGTTAGAAGTTAGCTAGTTGAAGGAAAGGGGAGATGGGGAGATGGGGAGATGGGGAGATGGGGAGATGGGGAGATGGGGAAAATTGCCAAATTCCAAATTCCAAATTCCAAATTCCAAATTCCAAATTCCCAAGGACTACTGACTAATGACTACTGACTAATGACTACTGACTAATGACTACTGACTATTCAATGCTAAATTCCAAAAAGAACTTGAATGCGCTTGCGAATTTTAATAAAAGGAGTTTGTCCGAGAGAGTCCCCATCTAATAATCCCAAATCTCTTAAAGCTTGCTGGCGTTCGGACAATTTTTGAGCAATCTGATCTGCTAAATTAGGCTGTTCAATTAAAAGTTTTTGCAAGTCGTGGCGTTCCACCACAAACAAAATTGCATCTTCGCTAGTTTTAACAGTCGCCGTTCTCGGAGTTCCCAATAGCAAAGAGATTTCCCCAAAAAATTCGCCCTCGTGAAGCGTCGCAATATACTTATCGGCTTTTTGAGAAAGAACTTCCACAGAACCCGAAAGAATAATATAAAAAGAATCGCCTGGGGCATTTTCTTTACAGACAATTTGTCCCGCTGGAAACAGTTGTCGATAGCCGTATTCAATTAACTGCCGTAGTTCTAAATCCGTACACTGATCGAAATAAGTTACTCGCCGCAACAAATCTCGCAGCGTCCAATTATTAGGCGATTTAAGCCCTGGCTTTTTCTGCTCGGAAACGGTGGAATTTGATTGTATTTCTGTTGAATGTTTGGCATTCTGCGGAAAAACTTTGCCGTTGGAATTGTCGTCTCTGTGATCTTGAAAATGTTTAGTTATTTCTTGCGGATTTCGCAACCACAAATCCCGCTGGGGAAATGGAATTTCAATATTTCGGCGACGAAATTCGTAATCAATTAAAAAGTTGACCGCACTTTTAATGGCATCACTTTCCTGTGGCTGGTCAATCCAAACTAAAAGTTGAAAATCTAAAGCGTTATCTCCAAACCCGCAAAACCAAACTTTGGGAGAAGGATGAGATAATATATTGGGTTCCAGCCTCGCAGCAACTAACAGTGCTTCCGTAACTAATACTGGGTCGGTTCCATAGGCAACGCCTACGGGGATGCGAAGGCGACATCTGGGGTCTCTATAACTCCAGTTAATAATGTTAGTTTCGACAAACTTAATGTTTGGGATGATCACAAACAGACCATCAATTGTTTTAATAATTGTGGAACGGATGGAAATATTTTCGACTGTTCCTAATAAATGGTCGATCTCAATAAAGTCTCCGACTCTAATTTGGTGCTCGAATAGCAGGGTGAGACCGCTGATAAAGTTGCTGGCGAGATTTTGCAATCCGAAGCCGAAACCAATGCCGACTACGCCAGCTAAGACGGTGAGAGAAGTGAGGTTGATCCCTGCACTTTGCAGGACGAATATACAGCCAAGAGTTGCTAAAATATAGCTAATGATGGTGGAAATTGCTTCTCGACTGCCGCGATCCAATCCCATCCGAACTAGCAGGCTGCGCTTGATGCCTTCACTGAGGAGACGAGCTATAAAAAAGGCAAATATAGCTAAGATGATCAGTTGGACGATCGCACTAATGGACAGATGAGTGTCGCCTATATAAAATAGCGGGGTGCCCATCGCAGCGGACAAATGTTGAAAAAAGCGATCGGCTCGTACAGTAATCCAATTCATGAATATTTCGTCATTCGTAATTAGTTTTGCTCGCAACCGAACCGGAAACTGCTAACTATTGCAGAGCTTAGGCGAAAAACTATAACTGTGGAGTTCCCTGTGTTGCTAAAAGTACGCGCAGCGCAGCTATCCCTCGCGGGGCAAATCGAAAATGGGATAACCCATCCGTTAGCAACGGATGAGGAGAAACTGTTTTGTAGCAGTATTTTCTGCATTTTCTGCCGGATATCTGTGTTGTGGCGCACAATAGGCCATGCTACTCTCGCGGCGACTTGTTGGCAATATCTCGAAAATTGGTATAAATTCAAGTAAAGCACCCTCAAATTATCGAAAAATTCCCGTAAAAATTAGTCTATCCTTAAGAAGTAAGTCCTTTACATAACTTAACAAGCTTACCCTACTTGACTTTTATGCAGTGCATCATCAATCGTCGGGCACAGTTTTCGGCGAGTCATCGTTACTGGCTACCGGAGTTGAGCGCAGCCGAGAACTTTGAGCGCTTTGGCCCAACAGCCTGCGCACCGGGACACGGACACAATTACGTCCTTTACGTTTCCATGATAGGAGAACTCGACGAGTACGGCATGGTGCTCAACCTGTCTGATGTCAAGCACGTCATCAAGCGGGAAGTTACCAAGGATCTCGATTTTTCCTACCTTAACGAAGCGTGGCCGGAATTTGAGCAAACTCTGCCAACTACCGAAAACATAGCACGGCAAATTTGGCTGCGGCTAGCCCCTCATTTGCCTGTGAGCAAAATTCAATTGTTTGAACACCCCGAACTTTGGGCTGAATATTTAGGAAATGGCATGGAAGCTTATTTAACTCTGTCTACTCATTTTAGCGCCGCCCATCGGTTGGCTCGTCCCGATTTGAGCTTTGAAGAAAACTCGGAAATTTACGGTAAATGTGCTCGTCCTAACGGTCACGGTCACAACTATCATTTAGAGGTGACTGTTAAAGGGGAAATTGATGCGCGGACTGGGATGATTGCTGATTTGGGAGCTTTGCAAAAAGCTATTGATGATTATGTTGTTGAACCTTTCGATCACACTTTTTTAAATAAGGATATTGCTTATTTTGAGAAGGTTGTGCCGACGGCGGAGAATATTGCGGTGCGGATTGGGCAATTGTTGCGATCGCCCATTCGGGACTTGGGGGCAGAGTTGCACAAGATTAAGCTGATTGAAAGTCCGAATAATAGCTGTGAAATTTACGGCGCTGATTTGGATGTAGTGGCGTCACAACAGCAACAGTCAGCGGTTTTAGCTGCGGTTTAGAGCTACAAATCGGGTCAGTTGGGGCGGTTCACCCGGATTTTTGCTAATTGTACAGATTGGTGAAGCCGCCCCGATGATTCCGAGGATGATTTGAGGCGGATGAGGCGCGAGAATATATTTTTTGACAAAAGTTCCGCAGCCAGAATTATTAGCAATTTTCCTGACAAGTCAGACACAGCGCGTATTTTGGAGATAGTAAGCCAGCATTCCTCATCTCAGTTATTGTACAGTGCCCAGAGTATGAGGTCGATCGCCCGATCGCTGACAAACAACACTAATTTCTCCTAGGTGAGTTGAACTTTATGCGAGTCTCAAATGTAGCTCTTTTGACTCTGGCCGCCCTCGCATCCCAGAATGTAAATGCTCAAACTAATGCCGCTCCGGCTGCACCTCCCGCCTCTGGAGGGATACCGCAGGCCAGCAAATTTGTTGATGCCATAAATAATATCGCCTCCCGTCCGGCGGAGTCAATGAGCGCGCCCGAGACGATCGCCAACGAACAATTTTCCCCGCGAATTGCTGTAAAATCCCAGACAGGTTTGCTGGTAGCGGAGGCCGTGCCGGAGTTATCTCCTGCTGTAAAAAAAGCCAAGGCGAATGCTGCTGCTGTATCCGGCGATGAACTAACAAAATCTTTACAAGAAACCTGGCTGGCTAAATTAATTGAAACCGGAGTTGAAAGCAATCCCCAAGTTCGCGACACTTTCGATTTTCTCGCCCTGCGTACTGACAGTAATGCTGAATCTGGATATGGTTTTAATAATACCATAGCTCTGCTGAATATTTTGCTAATTCTTGGTACTGTCTTTCCACCGGTGACACTTGGCTTTTTTTGGATGTTCCGGCGGCTGGTAGTCAGACAGTTGGTTGCTGATGCCAATCAAAGATTGCAAGGAATTGGCGTGTTGGAATCAGAGCTAATCAATTCTAGTCAACTGACTCAAAAGTTGAGAGATGAATTAGAATCGCAACTGAGTGCAGCCAAACAATCAATTAATTTTTTAAGTAGAGAAACTGAAATTTCCAAATCTTCCGTTGAGCAAATTGAGACTCTCAAATCTCAATTTCTCCTGCACCTGCAAGTTTTGCTAACAGAAGTTTACGAGAAAAAATCTCAAATTGTTCAAGAAATATCCCAAGTTCCTGCTGTTCTTGCCCAAGAAGCTGTCAAACTCGCACCTCAACCGCAGTCAAACAATTCGCAAAATTCGGAAACAGCACCTGCTAATGAAGCAAATATGATTGCTGATGATTACATTAAGCAAGGTGAAGGGCTTTATTTTCAAGGCAATTATGATGAGGCAGTAGTCTGCTTTGAAAAAGCTATTTTAATGAATAATAATGTGGATGAGGCTTGGTATTGGCGCGGAAATGTGTTAATAAAATTGCAGCGCCATGAAGAAGCCCTCGCCTGTTACGACCAAGCAATATCGATGAAACCGGATTGTTGGGAAGCGTGGTATAATAAAGCGAATTTGCTAGGAAAATTACAGAAGTGCGAAGAGGCGATCGCCTGTTATGAGCGAGCAAGTGCGAGCGAGCCAAGAAAATACGGTTGTTGGCACAGCATAGCAGCTTTGTTGGGTAAATTGCAGCATTACGAAGAGGCGATCGCCAGTTACGATCGCGCCCTGGCTATCAAAACAACCGACAGCGAAATTTGGCACAACCGAGGCGCAATGCTGGGTAAAGTACAGCAGTACGCCGCCGCAGTCGATTCTTACGATCGCGCCATTGAGCTCAATCCCAAGAGATATGAGACTTGGTACAACCGAGGTAATATGCTGTGGAGAATGCTGCGCTACAGCGATGCTGTTGATTCTTACGATCGAGCTATCGAGCTCCGGGCCGACAAATACGAAGTTTGGTACAATAAAGGGGCAGTGCTGGGAAAAATGCAGCGCTATCAAGATGCGATCGCATCCTACGACAAAGCAATTGCCATTAAGCCGCAGGATTTTGAAGTCTGGCACAACCGAGGCTCAGCTTTCGACAAACTATCGCAACACGAAGCAGCAATTGCATCTTACTCCCAAGTAATCACCCTTAATTCGGAGTGTTACGAAGGTTGGTTTGGCAAAGGCGAATCTTTGGCAAAATTGCAGCGCCATGAAGAAGCGATCGCAGCTTACGAAAAAGCGATCGCAATTCAGCCCGACTCCTACGATGCTTGGCATCACATCGGCACAGCTTTGTCAGAATTAAAGCGCTACGAGGAAGCAATGGCAGCTTTCGATCGAGCCATTGCGATCAAGCCCGAAAATGCCGAAGCTTGGCGCGATAGAGGCGCAATTGCCTCAGAATTCAAGCAAGATACAGAAGGATTTGCTACTGGCGAAAAAGATACTTAAAGCCAGTTACAATTCGATGAATATTCTGACAGTTAGTTAGGCGTAAGGTGCACACGGAGCGGTGCACTTTTTTTTTACAATGTGTACACGGAGGCGTATAGCAGATTTTTTGCTAGATTAAACCTTTACATATATTTTGAAATATTGTCCTGAAACAGGTTGAATGAATAGAAGCATATAGCTAAACTGTTAGCAGTATTTGCAATCGGCGAGCGCCATTATTTCTTAAAGTGAACAAGTATTAATTCGGCTCGAAATAATCTTAAAACTTCGGGAACATTGCTACAGCATTCTCATTCTCCACTATTAACAGGACATCGAAGCGGAAATACAGTTGCAAAAATAGCAGGACAGCATAAAATTGCACAGAGAGATTACCTAATGGGGTAAAAAGTATACTAAATACTGACATAAATACCCGGTTTTTCTCCCAGCCATCTGTTAAGTAAAATACCGCATTCCTACCCTGAGACATCTCTACAGGTGCTTCTACCAAAAGCAAAATAAAAATTAACCTGTGGAGTTAAAAAAAATGGCAAACATAACAGGAACTCTCGGTCCAGACGTGATACCGGGTCTTTTACCAGACGGTCGCGTAATTAGCCTGGGAAACTTATTGAGCGACGATACCATCAGCGGCCTTGACGGCAATGATGTAATCAATGCACTAGACGGAAACGATCTACTTTTCGGCGGCCCCGGCAACGATTTTGTTAACGGCAATGAAGGTAATGACAGCGTTTTTGGCGGCAAAGACGACGACCAGGTTTACGGTGGTAAAGGCAACGACTTAGTTAGAGGCGACATCGGCAATGACAGCGTTTTTGGCAACGACGGAAACGACAGTATGTTCGGCGGCAAAGACAATGACACGATGTTCGGCGGGAAAGGCAACGACTTGATCCTAGGCGACCTCGGGGACGATGTACTCTACGGCGACCTCGGTTCTGATACGATGAGTGGCGGTGGTGGAAATGACATTTTTGCGATCGGGCGAGTAGGCGACGGCAAGCCCACAGCCACCACCGGCGGCCCCGGAGTAACCGATGCCGACGTGATTACCGACTTCCAAGTCGCCGGCAACGATGTCATCCAACTGTTCGGCGGACTGCAATTTAGCGATTTGCAATTCATCGACGGCACCAATTCCAACGGCATCAGCATCGGCAACACCCTCGTTCGCGATACCGGCACCGGCGAGTATTTAGTCAACATCCAAGGTTTGAGCGCAGCCCAACTGAGCGCGAACCCAGCTTGGTTCCAATCCGCTGGATTCCCGACACCGACACCAACCCCGACACCGACACCGACTCCTGCACCGACACCGACACCGGGAACTACTCCTGCAAGTGTCTTCAGCTTTAGCACAAATAATTACTCTACTCCCGAAGGCAGTCCCGCTACAGTCACAGTGATTCGCACGGGCAATACTTCCGCCCCTGGAAGCATTGATTTCGGCACTGTTGACGGTTCAGCTTCTTCTCCTGCGGACTATAGCCCTACCACTGGTACGCTGAATTTTGCGGGTGGACAAACCAGCGCGACTTTCACTATCCCAACTGTGGCTGATGCCATTAGCGAAGGCGCAGAGACAGTGAATGTATTTCTGAACAACGGTAATGTAGGCAGTCTCAATCCAGCCACGGTGACGATTTTTGATGGTGGAACCGGCCCGACTCCGACTCCGACTCCGATTACAACTCCAACGCCTGCAAGTGTCTTCCAGTTCAGCCAGCAGAGTTACAGCGTCAACGAAGGCGGCCAGGCTACGATTACAGTTACTCGTACCGATGGCGCTGGTGCAGCAACAATTAACTACGCCAGTGTTGACGGTTCGGCAATTTCTAGCGGGACTGCACCTGATTACACGGTGGCGGCTGGTTCGCTGAATTTTGCAGCGGGGCAAAATAGCGCTAGTTTCACGATTTCGGCTCTGAGCGACATGATTCTGGAATCGCCGGAAACGGTGAATTTGGTGCTCAGCGGCGGTAATGTGGGCAGCAATCCGGCAATCTTGACGATTAACGATGTTGCGCCGACTCCCACTCCCACTCCGACACCGACTCCGACTCCGACTCCTTTTCCGACTCCGACTCCTGGAACCGCAACAGCAACCGAGTTCGTTTTTAGTGCTGCTACTTTCAGCACCAAGGAATCATCTGGCTTTGCTACAGTGACGGTGAATCGTGTCGGCCCTAGTACGGCTCCGGCAAGCATTAGCTATGGTACTCTTGACGGCACGGCATTATCTACTGGGAGTGCAGTTGATTACTCCTCTGCTTCTGGTGTACTAAACTTTGGCCCTGGGGAAACTTCCAAGACGTTCAACATCTTTGTTAATCCTGATAGTGTGCCTGAAATGACCGAGACTGTTAACCTATTTCTCAACAACGGCCCAGTCGGTACTCCCTCAACAGCAAGGCTAGATATTCTTGACGGTAGTGCAGGTGCGTCTGGCAATGTCTTCCAGTATAGTGCGTCTGATTACGGCACTATCGCCACTCAGGGCGGTGGTACAACCGTTACAGTTACCCGTTCAAGTGGCTTAGGTGCAGCATCAGTTGACTATATTCTTCTTGCGGGTACTCCCGGCAGTGGGCCTGCACCTGTATTTGGTACGGACTATGCGCTTACTCCAGGCAGCCCAACTGGTGGCACCCTGTCTTTCACCGATGGCCAACTCAGTCAAACCTTTATGGTTCAAGACAACGCATTTTCTACTAATAATGGAACTGTGCGCTTAGGTCTTGCGAACCCCACTGCTGGCTACAGTTTTGGTTCCACAGCAGCAACAAGCATCACCCTCATCTAAAGCTGTTAGTAGGGCGAGTAATTCTTGCTCTACTAATATGTTTCTTGTCGGCAGTTAAAGGCTTGTTTAAGATTTGTTCTCTAAAATTTTCCTCTTTTTGCCGCTCCGTTTGGGGCGGTTTTTTTTGTGGTAAGCTTAGATCAACTGTTGAAAAAGGAGAATAGTTATGTCTGTTCAGACTCAAAGACGGCTATTTACAGTCCAACAATATCACCTGATGAGTGAAGCTGGTATTTTGCGTGAAGATGAACGATTGGAATTGATCGAAGGAGAGATTATCCAAAGGGCTGCAATTGGTACTCGTCACGCAAGTTGTGTAAAGCGCCTGATCGATCAGTTTAGTGTTATTCCAGAAGAAATTGCTATTTTGGATGTTCAAAACCCAATTCGGTTAACCGATCGCACTGAACCTCAACCAGATATTTTATGGCTGCAACTTCGCGCTGACTACGCCACGGCACATCCAGTACCGTCAGAAGTTTTGCTGTTAGTTGAAGTAGCCGACAGCACAGTTGATAACGATCGCAATATTAAAGTCCCTATCTACGCTCGATCGCTCATTGAGGAAGTTTGGCTGGTAGATTTAGTTGAAAATTGTTTGGAAGTCTACCGTCAGCCCGGCCCGAACGGTTATAGTTTAATGCTCAAGTTTTGGCGCGGTCAACAAGTTGCGCCGCTGGCTTTTCCCGAATTGGAAGTGAGCGTTGATTTTATATTGGGTTAGTATGAATAAGTAATGGCAGCTTACGATCGAGCGATCGCCATTAAGCTTGAAAATGCGGAAGATTGGCGCGATCAAGGCGCAGTTCTATCAGAATTAAAACAGGAGACAGACAAAATTTAATCGGGTGAAAAAAAGACTTATATTCAGCTATACTGACTTAGGGGCAAATAAGATGATCGCGATCGCGATTAGTACGGGTCACCTGGCGAGACTAACTGGTGGTTAGGTAAGCCAGGGGGCTTGAGTTGCTAATGGAGTCCGGCTCTTCTGAATAATTGTCTGAAAATTAGAGTGCTTTTTCCACATGACCCAAAAACCACATCAATGTGAAAATTTAGAAGCCCATGTAAATCGTCTGTTGCGGCTGTTAGAGAAGGAGAAGGGGCCATCTTTGAGAGGGAAGCACGATACTGCCGCAATTAGGACTTCCCGTGATAAGGCAATTGCCCCCAGGTTCGAGATTGTTTTTGCAGGAACATACAGTGCCGGTAAGTCAATGCTGATCAATGCCTTGTTAGGGCAAAACTTACTGTACAGTAATACCGGTCATGCTACTGGCCTCGAATGTTATATTGAGTATGCCAAGTCACTAGAAGAAGAACGAGATGTACTCACATTTCTGAGCATATCTGAAATTCAGGAAGAAGTGAATGAGCGGGGTGAAAACTTAAGACTAAAAAATAAAATTGATATTACTAACGAGCAGGCAATTAAACAGCTTGTGGAAGAATGTGCAACAATCATTAAACAGGAGGGCGGTTCCAAAAACACAGAGAAGGGAGAAGAAGCTAATGGGCTGAAAGAATTACTGGAAGGATTTCAGCTTCACCGCAAGTACATTCACTCATCTGAAAATAAAGTTTATGAAAGGGAGGAGTTAGGTCCTTCAGCCAAAGATTCACATAATTACGCTGGTCGCGGAAGCAGTAGTGCTGTTCTCAAACGTATTGATTATTATCGTCATCATCAGTTGTTAGAGGATGGTAATGTTCTGATTGACTTACCAGGGATTGATGCTCCTGTGAAAAGAGATGCACAATTGACTTCTCGCAAAGTCGAAGACACTAATACTTCTGCCGTTGTCTGTGTCATGAAGGCCAATCAAGAAGGGGAAACAGAAACAGCAGAAAAAAGACTAATACAGGTAATGCGAGAAAACACTGGAATTCGTGATCGTGTGTTTTATGTATTTAACCTTATTGATAAAACCTGGCGTAACCCCAAACTTGAACAAGACCTCTCTGACCTGATTAGCACAAACTTTAATGATACACCTAGAGGATTTTATAAAACTAGCGCTTTGCTAGGTTTCTGGGCTTGTCAGATCAAAAATACAAGTGAAAGTGATCGATGGGGACTAAATTCTATATTGGCTACTGAACCTGTACAAAACTCAGATGGAGTTGAGGGAATCCCTCATGAATTTGTGCGAGAGTTTCTTGACTACTGCGATTCCGATAAACTACCCGTTGATAAATTCCCCGATATTGTACTGCGTAAAAATAAAAGCAAAAACGAAAAATATATAGAAATTCTCAATCTTTATAAAGATAGCATAATCGAGCAGTTAATTCAGGATAGCGGTATTCAGGAATTTAGTAATGCTATCACCCGCTATCTAACCGAAGAAAAGCGACCAGAACTATTTGCCAACCTAGCTAGCGATATTAGTGAACTTTGTAACGACTTGCGTGAATCTTACTTAGAAGAGCGCAGTCAATGGAAAGAGAAACCTGCAAGTATTGCAGAAATAACTGAACAAGATTTGGCACAGGTCGATAAAGAAGTATGGGAAATTGGCGAAGAATTTTACCGACAAATAGAAGAAGAAATTCAACGATTGGTGATGGACACCTGCGAAGATTTTAAGCAAGATTTCAATAATCTTCATCAAAAGATGCAAGATAATCTCACGCAGTTGATAGAAAACTTTTCTATATTAGATACCTTCGCCAATACCTGCCGCAATTATCGTCATGTTACAGCGCCCTTAGTAGCCGTTTTGGGACAAGCTTTCTATGACATTGCCAATGGATTAGAAAATGTTCTGGTTAAGGAATCAGAAATTTTGATTACTAGCTTTTTCCAACGCTTGATTAAGCGAGTACGCAAGCAAAAATACCATCGTCAGCTTGGTAATTTGTTGTTAAATGATGATTGTGAAATTGTCCAAGAGCTACAGGATATACAAAAAAAAGTTATCGAGGGAGTAAAGGTTTTGGCGAGTGCAGAATGTGTGTTTTATATCATCGAAAGCCCCGACCTTTATGATTACAAAGATAGCGTTTGGCTCTATCAATTTCGTGAAACTTTGCAAGAAGCATCTAACAGCCGAGATGTCAAACGTATGGTAGAAGCAGAAGCATCTATACGTCAACTGCTAGAGATTGATTTTCAAGCCAAATTTAAACAAACAATAGAAGTTGATTTTGGTTTAAAAATTATCAAAATGCTGAATGAATATTTGTTATCAATGGCTGAAAGTAAACGGCAATTGATTTGGCAGCAGTCTGCTTGCGCTCGCGCCAACAAACGGCAAGCCATAGAAAAAGACGCTCAAGCGAAAATAGACAAGCGTAGCCGGAAGTTGGGAGAAGTTGAGGTAAAGATTTCCGACTATAACCAAGCAGTTGCAGGTATTAATAGCTGCTTAGAGGCTATGAAATTAGACGATTATAAGTTGCCTACAATACCTGAAGATAATTCCAGTACCACGCCAGATTTCATTGACGTAAATTCTGTAGAGTCAAATAACATCCCACCAGAATCTACTTCCAGTTTCGACTCAGAAAATGATTCAAGTGCGACGCAAAATTATAGTGAGCCAGATCCTGTAGAGTCAGATGACAGCCCGGAACCTGGAGCGAGTCCCAGTCCGCTAGCGCGACCTCATCACCAGGCTGCTCAATCCGAAAGCTCCAAACAATTACAGAGAGGACAACTTGTGGAGGGCAGAGTTAATAAAGTCACGCCAGATGTCGTAGTCGTCAATTTGGATAGTAGAGTTGGGTTGCTCCACAAAAGTAATGTTAGCGGTGGCTTTGTTATACTCGCGGATTTATTTAAGGAAAATCAGCTAATCAAGGTAATGATTGTTACACTGAATGATGATAAGGGTCGGATTTCTTTGTCTACTAAGGTTTTGGAAAATTATAAGGGGGAGATCCTGGAAAATATGGAGCAGGTGATGACTAATGCAGAGGCTCGTGTTCCTACAGCCCGGAAAAAACTGCCTAAGCTACCGGAAAAAACTGCCTAAGCTATAAGTATTTGTGTACTGGGTATTGGCAAGATGCCCCTACATGACGAGCCTGGAAGTGTATGATTTTATAATCTCTACCAAAAATGTCTTTGACGAAAAAAACTCCGCGAATTTTAATTCCACCAAAGGTAAGAAAACTTGTTTTTGATCGCGATGAAAATTGCTGCAAAAGCTGCGGCAGAACAGGCCAAGAGACTAATCTTACGATCGATCACATCATTCCCTTAGCTCTTGGAGGCTCAAATGACATCAGCAATCTGCAAACGCTTTGCTTCGATTGCAATAGACGAAAAAAAGACCGTATTGACCCCCGGTTCAAGCGTAGATTCAGCAAATAAAAAGGAAAAAGTATGCCTGAAACACCTCCTAATTATTCGCCTGCTATTTTGGGTACAAGCATAGCTGTTTTATGGTTGATTCATACAGGATTATCCATTGGATTTAGCAAAAAGTATAATAATTTTTTATCAAGATTTATCAATTTTTTTAATAAAAAACCGATAATATTACCTTCATTAATAGTGTTAATATCTCCGTTTATGTTGACTCGTCTTGCCCTGCCTGAGTATGAACTAACCGGAGCGTTTAAACAAGTTTTATCAATATTTACTTTTGTTTTAGGTGTAGTGATTGCCAGGGAAAAAGAAAAATCTGACTCAAGAAAAAGAGATAAGATTTTAGCAAACTCTCTTTTGGTAGAGTCCTGTGAGAACATTGAGAGATTGGACATAAATAAAACAAGAATTCAAGAGAAAGTCGATTCTCCCTTATTAGTATTAAATCTCACCAAAGTAGAATCTCTAGTTAATCTTATTGCTGAAACGCAAGAAGTTAATTCGATTAAATTGGTAACACTACATTTTAATACAAAAAGTTATATTAAGCATCTGAAACGTCTCAACTCTCAAATCAGAAAATACAACCGCCAACTCTCTAAAAAACTTGCTAACTCTTCAGAAGATTCCCAACAATTACTACTTCAGGTTTCTAAAGTCAGAGAAAAAATATTAAAAATCACAAGTGGTTTAAATAGCTTTTAGACTAATTAGCGACGACAGCAAGGGAAAAACAGCCGAGATTCGCGCAAAATATAACACGATTCGCCTAGCAGCAAAATTGCGCGAAATGGGGATTAATCCTGATGAGGTGTGATTGTTTTTGGGTTGTTAAATTGGGTACGCTAGCATTTTTTAAACAGCAGGAATATCAGAAGTCGGGAAAGGGCGATCGCGAACCTCATCTATCTGTCAATATTAAGATTTCCTTACTTGTTGCCGTCGCGCGCGGAAATCGGTGATATAATCAATAGCTTAGCTAGGGGTGCCCGAAAATCCGGGCTGAGAAAACACCCTTAGAACCTGAGTCTGGGTAATACCAGCGGAGGGAAGCTGTTTATCAAGGAAATTAAATATGCGTACCGAATGGATCGCTAAGCGTCAGGGACACACTAATGTATCTCAAATGCACTACGCCCGTCAAGGTGTCATCACTGAGGAAATGGACTATGTTGCTAAGCGAGAAAATCTCCCAGCAGAACTGATCCGCGCCGAAGTAGCACGGGGACGGATGATTATTCCCGCTAACATCAATCACACGAATTTGGAGCCAATGGCGATCGGCATTGCCTCTAAGTGCAAAGTCAATGCTAATATCGGCGCATCTCCCAACTCTTCCAACATGGAAGAAGAAGTTGACAAGCTTAAATTAGCAGTGAAATACGGTGCTGATACCGTGATGGATTTGTCCACCGGCGGCGGTAATTTGGATGAAATTCGCACTACAATCATCAATGCTTCGCCGGTTCCCATCGGCACTGTACCCATTTACCAAGCTCTAGAAAGCGTGCACGGTAATATGGAAAGTCTGACCCCGAATGACTTTTTGCACATCATTGACAAACACGCTCAACAAGGTGTTGATTACCAAACTATTCACGCCGGAATTCTAATCGAGCATTTGCCCTTGGTAAAAAATCGCCTGACTGGAATTGTATCTCGCGGCGGTGGCATTTTGGCACGGTGGATGCTGCATCACCACAAACAAAATCCTCTCTACACTCACTTTAACGACATCATTGAAATCTTCAAAAAATACGATGTTTCGTTTAGTTTGGGAGATTCTTTGCGCCCCGGTTGCACTCACGATGCGTCGGATGCTGCTCAATTAGCCGAACTCAAAACTTTGGGACAATTAACTCGCAAAGCTTGGGAACATGATATCCAGGTAATGGTGGAAGGCCCAGGCCACGTGCCGATGGATCAAATTGAGTTTAATGTCAAGAAACAAATGGAGGAATGTTCGGAAGCTCCTTTCTATGTTTTGGGGCCGTTGGTGACTGATATTGCACCAGGTTACGACCACATCACGTCCGCAATTGGGGCGGCGATGGCTGGTTGGTACGGTACTGCTATGCTGTGCTATGTCACGCCGAAGGAACACTTGGGATTGCCGAATGCTGAGGATGTCAGAAATGGGCTGATTGCTTACAAAATCGCGGCTCACGCTGCGGATATTGCGCGGGGCCGTCCGGGAGCGCGCGATCGCGATGACGAACTCTCCAAAGCGCGTTACAATTTCGATTGGAACCGTCAATTTGAACTCTCGCTCGATCCAGAAAGAGCGCGGGAATATCACGATGAAACTTTGCCGGCGGATATCTACAAAACTGCGGAGTTCTGTTCGATGTGCGGGCCTAAGTTCTGTCCGATGCAGACGAAAGTTGATGCTGATGCTTTGACTGAGTTGGAGAAGTTTTTGGCTAAGGAACCTGTAGCGCTAAGCTAACCCGATTGATTGGTAGGGCGGGCATTTCCCGCCTTACTTACCCGGAGTAATTTGGAATGATTTAACCGCAGAGGCCGCAGAGAGCGCAGAGAAGAGAAGAGAGATAGCATAAATTCCCTGATTAATGCCGATTAAACTGCATTTTGCAAAGAAACTTGTTTTGCAGAATACAAGACATTCTGGATAACTTCTTTCGCCACAGCCTTTACCACATTAATACTGACGCTATTACCCATTTGATGATAGGTTTTATCATCATTGGAATGCAGACTAAAATTATCTGGAAAACCTTGTAAACGCGCCGCCTCGCGGGGAGTAATTCGGCGGACTCGGTGATTATTGTAAACTCCTAATCTATTGGCATCGCTGGCAACAAGTGTGACAGAAATCTTAGCGGGATCAAGAAACTTATACACTTCAAAGGAAAAGTTACCCGATACAGGTTTATATAAATCATTGTTACACTGTAGGTACTTCTTGGCTACCAGTAAATCCAGAATTTTATCGAGATTGGGATGAGTGAAAAAAGTAGCGATTTGCTCTTTAGTTAATAGTTTACCATCTTGGTGATGTCCAAATTCTTTATTTCGCCTTTTCAATATAAAACGATTCATCAAATCAATTTCGTCTAAACTGCACTCGCCTCGCAAACCGAGTTCCCAAGAATGAATGGAATTGCCACCGCGATAGTCAATTAGCCGCATTCCGTGCAAGCGATTTAAATCATTCTTGACGATTTGTTTCAATGCCTTGACAAATTCTGGCGAGCAATCATATTTTGGGTCTGGATTGTCTTCCAAAATATCTGCAACTGCGACGGGTTTACTTAAGGGGGAAAATAAGGATAGCTGTTGATGGTTACAGGAATGGGAATCTTTTGGCCCTAAGTCGGAAACTAAGTCAAATTGGGGCGAAGCATTTAAAATTCCTATTAGGTAAACTCGGACGCGGTTCTGAGGTAAGCTAAAGTTAGAGCTATTGAGTAAAAAGTAATCGAAGCTATAACCTCTACTGGTAATTTCGTGTTTAATAGTTTCGAGAGTTCTGCCGCCGTCGTGGCTGACAAGTCCCCGCACGTTCTCGAAAATAAATGCTTGAGGTTGAGCGGTATCAATCAGCCTCATTATTTCAAATAAAAGGGTGCCTCTGGTATCGCCAAAACCTGCTTTTTTGCCGGCACCGGAGAAAGATTGACAGGGGAATCCTGCTAGTAAAATATCATGTTCTGGTAGTTGGTCAATTAGTCGGATGTCGCCTAATGGTGTGTCTTTAAAGTTTTGAAGGTAAACTTTTTGAGCGTCGGGATTGATTTCGCTACTTAATACGCATTCTGTTTCCAGATTTAAGGCGCGAGCGGCTGACTCCAAACCTAATCTCATGCCGCCTATTCCTGAGAATAAGTCGATAAAATGGATGGTTTTCATAGCATTAAACTGGCTGGTTAAGATTGATATCTTGCACCATTTGTAACACGAGGCAGATCCAGAGGCTCTGCGTTACCAGGTTCTACCTGGTAACGAGGGTAAAGTTTTCAATTTTTTCAATTATAGCGGTTCTCAGAAAGATGAGGTATGCCCACGGAGGCCTATGCCCACGGAGGCCTATGCCCACGGAGGCCTATGCCCACGGAGGCCTATGCCCTATGCCCAGTCGTACCTCACCTTTTTGAGAAAGGCTATATCTGCGTTTATCTGCGTGCATCTGCTTTGCATCTGCGGTTGCTATATTAATCAAAGATTCATGCAATTCAAGTCTATTTAATTTTTCGGGCGGGCTAGAAGCCCACCCCACAAGAGAGAGTTTCAAGAAACAGGATTGTACAAATTAGATGCGCGCCCGGTTATTTCTTGCTATTAAGCCATTCCTTGAGATCCTGAATCGTAAAAACGGCCTGAAAATCCAATCCCTGCTCGCGATACAACTCGCCTCCACCTTGCTCTCTGTCTATGAGCGACAACACTCGATCGACCTTATAGCCCGCACCTCGCAACCTTTCCACCGCCTGCATCGCCGACTTACCCGTTGTTACGACATCCTCTAACACCGCAACATTTGTCCCAGGAGGCAACAGAGGCCCCTCAATATACGCCATTGTGCCGTGTCCCTTCGTCTCCTTGCGGACAATTAGCGCCGGAATCGATCGCCCTTCCAGAGCCGAAACCACGCTTACCGCACTTACAATCGGGTCAGCACCCAACGTCAAACCGCCCACAGCTTGCACCTCCGACGGCAGCATTGAGAGCAGTACACGCCCCGTCGCCAAAGCACCTTGGGCGTGCAAAGTCACCGGTTTGCAGTTAATGTAATAAGAACTTTTCTGCCCCGAAGACAGTACAAAATCGCCCTCGCGATAGGCAAACTCGCACAATAAATCCAAAAGTCGATCGCGCAACACCTTTAAATCAGCAGCATCCATAACTCACACCGTGTAGAAAACACAAATAATCCGCCGATAATCAGTCTATATTGGAACCGTGATTAATCTAGAAACTGAAATATATGAGTCAAAAGTTAAAAAGCCTGAGCGGTGCGTTGATTCTCGCTGTCGCCTCTGCCTCACTGGCATCCATCAAACCAGCTCAAGCAGAAACAGCCCGATTTAGCCCCGTTAGCGACGACTTCAACCGACAATTCTTTGAAGCTTCAGGAGACTTTTATCACAACGTCAGCTTGCAAGGTTACATGGGCGACTATTTAGGCATCGGTTCCCCCAGCGGCGTAGTTGCCTTTCCCGAAAAAGAAATCGAGCGCGATGCCAGCCGCGTCAACGGGATTTACCGACGAGTATTGCAGCGGCAAGTTTCCAACGATCCAATTCTCCGTGTCCCGGATGCCGTTAATCCTTTTGATTCCTCAGTCATGGCGCTGCCTCCATCTTGTCAGCTAGCACCTCAACCGAGCGGTTGTTTCGCCACTCCCGCCGGAGTCCAAGAGCCGTTTGTACCGAGGCAGCAGCAAGAGTCGCAGGCAGCACCGGGCCCGGTTAGAGGACTTTATCAAGTATCGCCGGTCGGTGGAAATTAGTCGATCGCCAGTTGCGAAATTTCAGCCGGGGCGGGTTTACGAAATCTCGGATTTGGATTAGAGAGCAAGCGTGAACCCGCTCCTATAATTTATGTTTTGGCAATCCTGAGACTTATTGCATAAATCTTTGATTGATACAACCGCAGATGCAATGCAGATCAACGCAGATATTTTTCACAATAGAGAACCAATGAATGCCACTCAATTCTCTTATTTTATGAGGAAACAATGCTGCCATCTGGCATGATTGTTTCTTTCAAATGAGCATCGGCCAGATTAGCTCCCGCCAAGTTTGCTCCTCTTAAATTTGCCCCGGTCAAATTCGCCCCTCTCAAATCAGCTTTGCCAAGGTTTGCCCACCGGAAATCGGCAGCACTAAAGTCCGCAAAACTGAGATTTGCCCGAAAAAGATATGCTCCAGTGAAATGAGCTTCACCGAGGTTAGCTTTAGATAAATTTGCTGCGTAAAAATGCGCTTCAATCAATTCGGCTTGATTGAGATTGGCTTGACTGAGATTAGCCTGATTGAGGTTCACGCCGATCGCATTAACTCGAAACATTGCCGCACCGATTAAATTCGCATCTCCTAAATCGGCTTGTTGGAGATTGGCAGCACTGATGTCCGCCCCAATTAAATTAGCACCGCTCAAATCAGCTCCCCGGAGGTCGGCCACTCGCAGATTTGCTCCCGTTAAATTGGCTTTAACTAATTTAGTATCGAGGAGTTGCGCTCCGGCAAGATTTGCTAAACTCAGGTTAGAATCGGATAGATTAGCTGCAATTAATTTTGCCTTAAATAAGTCTATTTTAAAAAGGTTAGATCGCCACAAATTCGCGCCTCTGAGATTTGCTTCGGCGAGGTTAGCTTCGCTGAGATCCGGCTCGATATTTGGGTTGATATTTCTCCATTCAATCCAACTAACTGCACCTTTTTTTAACAGCGCTAAATGCTGTGTATTTGCCATAATTGCATCTCCTTTCACCTCTATTCTTTGCGACCAAAAATTGCAGGATTTTCCCGACCAGACACGCTTTCCACTGCCGCAATTGCTGCCCTGGAACCTGCTAAAATATCTTGTTCTGAGCCGCCGAGGTAAAGTCGCCCAAAACTGCCGACAGCTTGAACTTCTAAGATGTTAATCGAGGCGCCTTTTTCTGCTTCATTGGCTGCCAGGGCTGCATAGGCTGCGGGTTCTACTTCTAAGACATAAAGAGTTTGTCCCGCCAGCAGCAACTGTCCGCGCCTAGTGCGGTTGATTAATTGCGTTTGGTGCGGGTCAATGTTGCGAATAATTTGACTGGAAATCACCCGCGGTTTGATACACTCTTCTCTGCGGACTCCGATGAATTCGAGAATTGCTTTGCCGGCGGCCCGGGTTTCTCCCTGCTGGCCTGAGTGTACTTCCAGCAAGCCGTACAGGCGTTCGACTATCTGGATTCCGGGGCGCACGGAGGCAGATTTGAGGGCTACATCGGTAATTCGGTTAATTTCGATACCGGGTGAGATTTCTATCCACAGCGACGCATCGCCCGGTAGTGGCAAGAATCCGGCGGCGATTGTGCCGATGTATGCTGCGTGCTGTGGCTGCAAGTTGTCGAGAAATACGTAGCTGCGTAGCTCTATACCCAATTTGTTTTGATCTCCGTCGATCGAGCTTTAAGTGTTTTCTGTACAAGATCTGAGTTTACCTTTTTTTGTGAACAACACATTCTTTGTGGTCGAGAGTCCCAGAGTGCCTCAGCAGCGAAGGAAGTACGAGGCCCACGATTCCTAGTACCGGAGTGGCAGGCGCGAGCAATATTTAATTTCCTGGGCATGGTAAAAATCTCAGATCAATCTGTAGTAATAGGTGGAATCGATTAATGTTTACTGCTACAGATGGATTTAGCTTTCAGAGCCGATCGATATAGTGGTGATAGTTAAAGATTTTTGCCAACAGAGAGCATTTGAATTATGAAACGTTCTGACTTATCCAAAGCAATCGGTGCAGGTATTATCGCTGCTGGTTTAGCCATTGCACCAGCTCATCTGCCTGCTGCGGCTCAGACAAATACAGCGCCCGGTACTAACAGCAGAACCACCACCACCACCACAGCTCCTCGCTCCGATGTATACAGTGCTGATACCAATCGCGATTTTGATTGGGGATGGTTGGGCTTGCTCGGCTTGTCGGGTTTGTTCGGTTTGATGCCCCGCAAACGCGAAGAAAATGTCCGCTACACTACCACAACGGGCGATCGCGAGCCCGCAGTTCGCACCGACTTCCGCTAATGATCGAGTATAACGGACTGTGATCATGATACATGAACAAGATGTTTTAACCTGTCGGACGATCGCGAATAATCCTCAAAAAACCTCCATCTGTGAGGTTTTTTTGTTAGGTATTGTATGATGCGATCTATTGGTTTGTAGTGAGAACTTTAGTCCGAGCGATCGAACCTATCTAAGACTTTAAACAATATTTTCGCCCGATCGATCCACGAGTAAATCCAACATCACCTGCACCAACTTATCGGGATCTAAAGGCTTAGAAATGTGCCGCTGGAACCCCGCAGCCAGGGCTTGCTGATAGTCAATTTCTCCAGCATAAGCCGTGAGGGCGATCGCCGGTACGAGTCCGCCTTGCTCTGGCGGCAGAGCCCGCACCTGCCGCAGCAACATATAACCGTCGGTGTCGGGCATTCCAATATCGCTCAACAGCATATCCGGCAGAGACTGAGTTAAAACCGCCAAGGCATCGGCGGCGCTAGCAACTGCTGTCACGCTTGCGCCACAATCCTCCAGCAGAAAAACCACCAAATCTCGCGCATCAGCATCATCATCCACGGCTAACACCCGGATACCGCTCAAATCGAAGGATGTTTCCGCCATTGTCGGTGCGGGAATTTTCGGAGGTTGCACGGGCATCAAGGGTATCCTGACGGTAAATGTCGCGCCTTGTCCTTCGCCGGGACTGTCGGATTTGACTGTGCCACCGTGGAGTTCGACGAGATGGCGGACGATCGCCAATCCTAAACCCAATCCGCCAAACTTGCGCGTAAACGTGCTGTCTGCTTGCCGGAAATAGTCGAACACGTAGGGCAGAAAATCAGAAACAATGCCTTTGCCCGTATCAGTTACACTAATTTGAGCGTCGTTATCAATTTGATCGAGCTTGACTGCGATTTTGCCGGACGGCGGGGTGAACTTGACGGCATTTGACAGCAAATTCCACATTACCTGCTGAAGTCGGCCTGCATCGCCCAACACCAGCCCGATATTTAGTGCAAATTCAGTGCAGATTTGAATCGATTTAACTTCCGCTGACAGACGCACCGTTTCAATCGCCGCGCCGATCGCCCCGGCTAAATCCACAGGTACAATATTCAAGCTGACTTTGCCTTGCAGAATCCCCGACACGTCGAGCAAATCTTCGATTAGCTGGGTTTGCAATTTGGCGTTGCGCTCGATCGTCTCTAGGGCGTAGCGCTGCTTTTCCGGTGTCAGACAGTTCGATTGCAACAGCTTTGCCCAGCCCAGAATCGGGTTTAAGGGAGTCCGCAATTCGTGGGACAAAACAGCCAAAAATTCGTCTTTGACGCGGTTAGCGCGTTCTGCTTCCTCCCTGGCGGCCTTTTCGAGGGCTAGCAGGCGTTCCCGTTCATCTTCTGCATTGAGGCGATCGGTAATGTCGGTGTTGGTGCCGCACCAGCGCAGCACATTACCTGGCTCGTCGCGAATCGGCACGGCGCGGGAGAGAAACCAGCGGTACGATCCGTCTTTGCCGCGCAGGGGGAAAGTATCTTCCCAGAGTTCGCCTGTTTCACAGCAGCGCCTAAAGTTTGCGACAACGCGATCGACGTGTTCCGGGTGGTGAACCTGCTGCCAGCCCCAGCCTTGCATTTCCTCTAGCGTTGTGCCCGTGTAGTCAAACCAGCGCTGGTTGTACCAGAAAATCCAGCCTGTGGCATCTGTCATCCAAGCCAACTGGGCGATGTTGTCAGCTAGAGCGCGGAACCGATCCTCGCTTTCGTGCAAGTCCTGCAAGGCTCGCGCGTGCAGGATCACCGCCCAGAGGCGAGCCACCATTTCTTGCATCAGCGAAACTTCATCGGCCCGCCAGTGCCGCACCGTCTTTGATGCCACCAGCAAAAGAGCCACCCAGCGCCCTTCCTGAAGGCAGGGAACATCGACCAAAGCGCGAATGCCAAGGGCATCGTAGTTATCGAAAAAATGCGCTGTATGCTGGTCATTAGCTATATCTGAGATCGCCAGTGTTTGACCTGCCATAGAGACAGCTTTCAGTTCTGGGGTCTTAAAGTCTGAGATTTGATAGGTGCTGGCGATGCTGGGAAGCCCGGACTCGTGCCAGTCTCGATCGACAATTGCCCGATCGGCTTCTAGATCGATTTCGTGCCAGATGCAGCGATCGACATTTAAATATTCTCCCAGACTGCTCGTGGCTTCCCACAACATTTCTGTGGGGTTGGAGCGCTGGCGCAAGCGGAGTTCGAGGCCCGAGAGAAACTGCTCGTTGAGTTGGTCTTTTTTGCGATCGTGAATGTCGGTATTTGTGCCGATCCACTCGACAATCCGGCCGCCTCCGTCGCGAATGGGGATGGCGCGGGACAAATGCCAGCGTTCCATTTGGTCTGCTGCCCGCAGCAGGCGGAACTCAACTTGATAAAATTCTCCGGTAATTTGACACTCTTGCCAGCGGGCAAAAGCTTCTGCCAACTCCCACGGCGGCACTAGGGACTCCCAATGGTTTTGAGCGGCTTCCTCGTAAGACATTCCCAGATATTCCGACCATTTTTGATTGGCAAAGCGAAGTTCTCCGGCGGTGTCTACATTCCAAATCAGGTGGGGCAGCGACTCAGCCAGGAAGCGGAAGCGGCGGTCGCTTTCTGCTAAGCTTTCTTCGGCTTGTTTGCGATCGTCAATATCAATCCCGATCCCCACCCATTGCAGCACCTGTCCCTCCCTGTCTTTGACGGGCACAAGTCGCGCCAAATGCCAGCGGTAGGTGCCGTCAAACCTGCGTACCCGACATTCAAATTCGTAGGATTCCCCTGCTTGAATCCCCTGAGTGCGGGTGGCGACAACTGCGGGCAAATCCTCATGATGAAATAATTCCAGCACAGGCACTGTCAGAGGCAATTCTGGAATCATGCCCGTGTAGCTTTGCCAGTGTTGGTTGCAAAACTCTAACCTGCCGTCGGCGGTGTTGATCCACATTAATTGCGGGACGGCATCGGCGAGGGTGCGGTAGCGATTTTCGCTTTGGCGCAGTGCTTCTTCTATTTGCCGGCGTTCGGTTTTGTCTTGCATGATTTTCAGGAAACCTTGCACGTCGCCTGCTGCGTCGCGCAGGGGCATCACCAGCCCGCTGCCCCAAAAGCGGCTGCCGTCTTTGCGGAGGTGCCAGCGCTCGTTTTCTGCTTTTCCCTCAGTCAGCGCCAAGTGCATTTCTAATTCCGGCTTTCTGGCTGCTGAGTCTTCTGGGGTGAAGATGATTCGTCCGTGCTGGCCGACGATTTCTGCTTCGGCATAGCCCAGCAATCTCTCTGCGCCTGCGTTCCAACTGGTAAGGTGTCCACCGGTGTCGAGGGTGAAGATGGCGTAGTCTTTGGCGCTGTCGAGTATCAACTGGAGGTGCGTTTCGCGATCGCGCAAAGCTTCTGTGGTGCGATCAGCGCGATCGATTTTTAGGGCGGCAACGGCAAAGTCTGCTAGGGCGATCGCGATCCGCAAGTCTTCGCTATCGAACTGCCGGGAATCGTGAGAGACTATCCAGATTGCTCCCAGCGGTTGATTTACGGCGTACAGCGGCACGACTAAGGCTTCGGCGATCGGCATTCCTAGCTGCTGCAACTGAGTAAAGTATTGTTCTGGATGCAAGTAAAGCTGGGGAGTTTGCAAGTCTAGACCTGCTCCTGACAAACGCAACGTCTGGGGTTTATTTGTTTGTTCTGCGGCTTCCCAAGCGCCCGCCAAGGCTTCCCAATATAAAATTTGTTCTGATGTGGCATTTTGTGATATCAAACAGACTCCGACGCTGCCTGCGCTGCACAAATTTTGGGCGATCGCCACCAGTGTTTTGAGCAGCGTGTGCGGCGAGGTTGCCAATTGTCGGGCCAGCGTTTGCAGCGCTAGGTTTTCTGCTTGCAGATCCCGATGGCGAGGATTGCGGCGCGACAGTTCCTGGGCGATCGAAATGTCGGTTAAATTAGTTTGTGGGGTTTGCCAAGGTTCCATCTATTTAGTCGTCTTGATGTCTTTCTGTCTGAGCGGGCGCGCAATTAAAGCATCTGCTATTGTATTATCTACCCACAGACAGAAACAGTTATCTATCTTTGGAATTACTTTTAAGTTTTTCGGCTAGATGATTGGGAGCCGTCGATTTTAGATTTTAGACTTCGGCGCGATCGCGATCGTCGGAGGATTTGAGATTTACTCCCCAGATAAATCTGGGAGCTTGAACAGCAGTCTAAAATGTTTGATTTCTCCACAACAGGAGTCGCGGGCTTGTATCGTTTTTTGGCAAATCAAGGAATCAATTCGCCCCCACAAAGAGATAAAATAGTATTCAGAAAAGCCTTTAATTCAGGACAGACTACCGCAGCATCCATGAGATTTTGTCCGTCTAATATTCTTTTGGCATCCCGCGCTTTATCGTAGCTCCGACGTTTCCCCTGTTCAAATATTTCTTTAATCCGATAAGAAGGTGGATTATTGTGATTGACCAGTTCAGGAGAACCGCTAGGAACCGCTCTATTGCCTCCTGATATTTGCTGAATTTTTGACCAAAAAGGTAACAGCCAAGCTTCAAAGTCATGGGAAGCTGCATGGGGATAAAATTTAGGATTGTCCCCCACCCATTTTTTCATTTGAGCCTTAGCATCCGCTGCATCTTTAAAATCTTTAGTACCCGTATAAACATCTGTTAGTGCAATTACAGCATCATAGGCATCTCTACCAGTCAATAAATTTTCCACAACTCGCCTGAGTTTTTCTTCTTTGTGAATGCGACCTTCACAAGATATAAACTTTAATTTTGGCATCTGCTGTCCCAGGCGTGACTTGAGAAATTCTTGCAACTTAGCCTTAAATGCCATTTCCGTTGCTCCTTCAACCAAAATAGCAATCTTCACGGTCTGCCTCCAAAAATGTTCATTGCCCAAAGCTGATCCAAGCTATAATCTTCTAACCAGTGTTCTAAGTCTATAGAGTCAGCCCAAGTTAAAGTTGTGAGACCATCTTCAGCATCACAAACTAGCACCTCGTGAGGCTTTAAAAATCGGATCAGTCTATCGGAATGAGTTGCTACAATTAGTTGAGTTCTTTGAGCAGCTTCTCTCATGGCATTCGCTAACAGTTGTAACAACTCTGGATGTAAACTAACTTCCGGCTCATCAATCAGCGTGACAGCACTCAAATCTCGGCTTTGCAGCAGGGTGATTAACCAGAGAAACCTGAGCGTCCCTTCTGATAGTTGGTGCATATAAAAAGGATGAGAAAAATTTCTATCTTTCCAAGTCATTGCTAAAGTTCCGGCTGCTACTGGCGGAAAGCTCAACCTTTCAAAATCAGGAAAAGCCGCAGCCAGTGTATCTTGGATAATTTCAAATCGATTCGGATCTGTTTCTCGCAGATAATAGAGGCATGAAACTAAATCTTCTCCCTTACTACCGGGCAAAGTTGCAGGCCGCATAGATTGAGGTAAACGGATCGGACTTTGAGGGGAAAGATTCAACTCCCCAGCCTTATAAAAGCTACATGAAGCTAAGTGCTGCCTCAATGTTTCTGGTTCCCGATACATCTTAGGAACCTGAGCAAGTGAGCTTTCCAAAGGATTGTACTGCCAGTTTGGGCGTAGTAGCTTTTCATCCTCTGGACTGAAATACTTGACATCTAAACCGCGAGATTCAATATACTTAAAAGGTTGAGAAGCATGGCGATTGCGCTGTTGGATTAGAGTTTCTGAACCAATTTCATAGAATTGACCTTTGGTTGCAAGTTTCAGAGAATAGTTTAGCGGTTCCTGATTCTCTATAGGCATCGATAAGGAGATTGACACGCTATCAGCCCGGTCTAATGTTACCATCTGAGTTAGACCGCCCAACTCGGAAATTTTGGACTGTAACTGACCGTTGGCTGATGCTGCTAAAAGTGAGAATATTTCTAAGAAAGAACTTTTCCCAACACCGTTAGCACCAATCATCACTGTCAGAGGTCGCATTTCCACCTCTGCTGAAAACAAACGGCGAAACCCCTCGATCTTTAGGCGCTCAAATGTGTTCATAATTTTTGCTCTTGAGCTTATAGAATCGTAATATGCACAATTTTATTCCAGAATCGCGCTTTTTTCCATATCTGACTCGGACAGAAATTCAGTCGATGTTGGACAAGGAAAATACTGTTTTTCAGCGCGTTATTAAAAATTAAGAACTAAAAATCAAAAAATGTTCCAATCCGTGTCAAAATGATATTAACAATTTTTTTGAGTTGGAAAACTAACGATGAGTGTAAATCCTAAATTGCAGCGCGCATTTGAGCAAGGTCGCGCCCTGAAAATTATCAGCGGTTTAAATAATTTTGATGCGGCCAACGTTGCGGCTGTTGTCAAAGCAGCGGATCTCGGCGGTGCAACATTTGTCGATATTGCTTGCGATCGCGATTTGGTATTGATGGCAAAACAGTTGACAAATTTGCCAATTTGTGTATCGGCTGTGGAACCAGAAAAGTTTGTGGCTGCGGTAGAAGCTGGCGCTGATTTGATTGAAATTGGCAACTTTGATGCTTTCTACGCACTAGGCCGCCGCTTTGAAGCTGAGGAAGTTTTGGAGTTGACTCGCGAAACGCGATCGCTATTTCCGAACATCACACTTTCTGTCACAGTTCCCCACATTCTGACACTCGACAAACAAGTGCAGTTAGCAACAGAATTAGTCAAAGCTGGCGCTAACATCATTCAAACCGAAGGCGGCACTAGCGCCCAACCAATTCACGCCGGAACTTTAGGATTAATTGAAAAAGCAGCGCCTACTTTGGCCGCCGCCTTTGAAATTTCCCGCGCCGTACAAGTCCCCGTACTCTGCGCTTCGGGCATCTCCAGCGTCACCGCACCGCTTGCTATTGGTGCCGGTGCTGCGGGTGTTGGTGTCGGTTCTGCTGTCAGCCAACTTAACAGCGAAGTGGCGATGATTGCGGTTGTTCGCAGTTTGGTTGAAGCTTTGGCAAAAGTAGAGCGATCGCACTTTGCTGCTTCAATTTAATTCAGTTAACAGTTAACAGTTAACAGTTGACAAAAGAAGGAAGAGGATTGGAGTAATGAATCGTCTGATTTTAATTTATCCCGATCAGGGAGAGGCTTTAAACCAATTTTCTCTGGTAATCAAGAAGGCGAAGGAAGAGGAAAAAGGGAAGATTTTTTCTATTCCCTCTCTCCCTCTCTCCCCATCTCCCCCCTCTCCCACTCTTCCTTAATAGTGGATATACCACACAGAATAATCATGCAATAACTGATTGTTTGGGGATATCGCATCAACTGATGCTAGCTCTACTAAAAGCAAGCTAAACTTTTTGTGATCGCCGACGCGCTCCACTTCGGCAAATATGCCGTCTTCATGAACAACAAAATCCTCCACTCGGTTAATTGTGAAGTTATCAGTATAAGAAGGTTGAGTTTTCTTAAGCTTTGCATATTCTTTTTTGCTACCCAAACCCATTATATACTCTTCTTCCCATTCAAACTCTTCTCTACCCGTAACCTGGCATGGAAATTGCATATTTTGCTTGATGTATTCCAGATATTTGATTGAATTTTTGAGGTTGGAATTAATATTTTTAGTTCCTAGAATTTTCCTAATTTTGCTTTCAAATTGGTTGTCATTAAATGGGTTATTTTCAACGATATTGGCGAACATTTCTGGATTGAACCCCCCTGTCAATTCCGGTATTTCGGCAAGCAAGCGCTGCAAGTCATTGAACGGTTTCGGTCTTCTGCCTGCTACAATGGTTTCATCAAGCTGAACTGGAGGAAGTTCTGATTCTGAAAGCAGAGATTTGGTTTGATTTGGGCGATCGTCAAATTTAGACTTGTTAACTTTAGATTTGTTAAGTTGAGGTTTGTTAAATTTAGGCATCGCTCGGTTCCGCTGTACTGGTTTATCAATAAAGTATATCTTGGCAGAAGTACATTCGTGTCTGATGGATAGGAGGAAGCTGTGATGCAATTACTGAAATCGCCTGATGAATCGGAAGTATATCAAGGGCAATTCGGCGAGTTTACGATTACTCAAGGCGATCGCACGGGAGTGCTGATCTACCGCGCCGGGTTGGGAGTGGCGGCGCTATGTTGGGCGGTGGGCGCTACTCTGGTGTTGCAACAGGGCGACAACCCAACAGCAATCCAAGCTTTAACGCCTGTTTTTGCGTGTTTTTGGATCGCTTTAGGCGTTAGTTTAGCAACTATTCACATTTACATGATTCCGCTGCACCGCACATTACAGGCGTTTTGGGCGATCGGCGGCGCGGCAGCAGTATTTGTCGCCCTACAAAGCAGGGAACCTTTAGCTTTAGCAGTGTACGAAAATCCA
This sequence comes from Microcoleus sp. A2-C3, assembly GCF_036706065.1. NCBI lineage: Bacteria > Bacillati > Cyanobacteriota > Cyanophyceae > Oscillatoriales > Microcoleaceae > Microcoleus > Microcoleus sp. A2-C3. The sequence continues at coordinate 37,335 of NZ_JAUBVX010000004.1, forward strand.
GCGACTTTGTGGGGAATTGGCTTTACTTTTGCCGCCTTGAATGGCATCTTTTTTAAAGAAGCTTTCTGTTTTAACCGCCTAGAAACTAAGTTTTTGACTCCAGGAGTTCCGTTATTACTTTTAGGGCATATTTTCGGATTTTTGACACCGGAAAATGAACAGTTGTTGCTGGGGCTTTGGGCGGTATTGTTTATCATTTTTGCCGTGCGTAAGTTCTTTCAAGCGATCCCGCAGGATATTGGGGATAAGAGTGTTTTTGAGTATTTGAAACACAAATAGAATGAGGAAGATTGGCAGCGGATTGTGTAGCGGATTTAACGGATTTAACGGATTTAACTTTGGACTCGAAAGTTAGATCTATTGGTGTGATTTTTATCAGAACAGTTTGCGATCGCACTATTAGGCTAGAAACCCGGTTTCTAGCCTAATAGTTCGTAAATCCTCAAGAATTTGATTAATATAAATTTTGGAAGGATGCGAAAACCTCAAATCAAAATTAGCCTAATTCGCCGCCGAGAAATGTGGGCAATTACCTGGGAAGGTTGGGTAATTGCGATCGCAGGTTTAATCATTGCAATGACATTAATCATCACAAATATTCATCCATTTTTGGCGGTAAATGCGCCGATTAAAGCAGATATACTGGTTGTGGAAGGCTGGTTGCCGGATTATGCGATCGAAAGTGCGATCGCGGAATTCAAAAAAGGCGGATACCGCCAATTGGTGACAACCGGACTTCCTTTAGCTAAAGGCTATTACCTCGCTGAATATAAAAATTATGCTGAACTGACCGCAGCGACTTGTATTGCGCTAGGATTTGATCGGGATAAAGTTGTAGCCGTACCCGCTGCGAGTGTTGTGAAACACCGGACTGCTGCTTCTGCGATCGCCCTTCGAGATTGGCTAGCTACTTCTGCCCTCAAAGTTGACTCAATTAATCTTTATTCCTTTGGTACTCACGCCCGCAGAAGTTGGATTGTCTTCAAAGAAGTGCTGAATCCTGAGATTGAAGTCGGGATTATAGCTGCGGTTCCGCAAGATTACAACCCGCAGGAATGGTGGAAATCGAGCGAAGGTTTTCGGACTGTGACTGGGGAAATCATTGCTTATATTTATGCCCGTTTTGTCGATTGGAAAACTTAGGCAGTATTTTTAACTCTTTCTCTTCTTCCCTTCGCGTTCTTTGCGCCTTCGCGGTTCGTAAAAAAAAATCTATATCCCAACCCATAATGATAAAATTATTCTCAGATAAATTGAGGGCAAGTCTTTGCTAGAAGAACGCGCTTACTGGTTAGCATGGTCGCAGATTAAGGGTGTCGGGCCGATTTTGTTGCAAAGATTGCACCAACATTTTCCTACTTTGGCAGAAGCTTGGATGGCGAAACCAGTAGATTTAATGCGAGTAGAAGGGTTTGGCAAGCAGGTAATTGATACAACTGTGCAAGAACGATCTCAACTCAATCCTGAAGAATTTATTGAAAAACATTTGATTAAAAATCCCTGTTTCTGGACACCAGCAGATCAGGATTATCCCAGCTTATTATTGGAAATTCCGAGTCCGCCACCGGTGCTGTACTATCGCGGTTTAGTTGACCTCAAAGAGAATCGCGGAATTACCCCGACGGTGGCAATTGTTGGCACTCGTAGTCCTTCGGAATACGGCCGCCGTTGGACTCGTAAATTTAGCACGGCTTTGGCTACGAACGGTTTTACTGTTGTTTCGGGATTTGCTGCGGGTATTGATACGGAGGCTCATACAAGCTGTTTGGAGGCGGGCGGCCGGACTTTTGCTATTTTTGGGACTGGGGTTGATGTTGTTTATCCTAAGCCGAATGAGCGGTTGTGCGATCGCCTCGTGCAGCAGGGATTGGCAATTAGCGAATATCCGGCGGGGACTCAACCGAATAGAACTAATTTTCCGCGCCGCAATCGGATAATTGCTGGCTTGAGTCGCGCTACAATTGTGATTGAAGCTCCGCAGAAGTCGGGGGCGTTAATTACTGCTTATCAAGCTAATGATTTTTGTCGCGATGTGTATGTTTTGACGGCAAGATTGGATGATGAGCGATCGTTTGGATGTTTGGAGTTGCTGAGTAAAGGTGCTCATCCGATTCTCCCGAATTGCGATCGACAGTCCAGTGAAGATAGGTTGCTGGAAATGCTCGGAGCCATGCCAAAATTGGATAGCGCGCAGCAATTGTCTTTGTTTCCGGCAAATCAGACCCCTGAAAAGCAAGAGCCACTATTGGATGCAGAGTTGGCTGTGGTGTTCAAAGCTCTGGGCTCTGGGCCAAATTCTCTTGATACAATTGTGGAGGCTGCGGGATTGGAAGCGGGGACGGTTTCTGGTATTCTTTTGCAGTTGGAATTGTTGGGATTAGTTTCGCAGTTGCCTGGTATGCGTTATCAGCGGTGTTGATTGGTGTTAGTGCGATCGTATTTAACCATAGAAATCTCGATTATCGCCGAGGCCAGATCCCCCTAAATCCCCCTTAAGAAGGGGGACTTTGAGAAGATTATTATCCCCCTTGTTAAGAAGGACTTTGATAACTCTTGTCCCCCCCATTTTTAAGGGGGGTTAGGGGGGATATAGGCCTTGATTGTGCGCTAGGCATTCGGCGGTTGAAACCGATCCTATACAAACATCAAGATAAGACGGCGGTTTTAACCGCCGATTGTTTCTTAAATTAATCCGAAATTTCCCGCGCTAATACTGCTAGCAGAAACTCCGCTGAGAGAAGCTAAAATCTCGCCAGTTTGGGCAAACCGAATTAATGTTGAACCGCTATCTTCACTAATCGCCAATTGCGCGAAAGTCAGCCCGTTACCCAATACTAACAAGTCTTGACCAATTTCAAAATCGGTAACAGTATCAGTCCCGGAATTGGTAGAGAGTAGGAATTTATCGACTCCCATTCCTCCTGTCAAAGTATCATCTCCCAAACCGCCATCTAGTAAATCATCTCCCTTGCCTCCAAGCAAGATATCATTACCATCGCTGCCGTTCAAGATATCAGCACCTCGGTTGCCAAACAAGACATCATTACCGCTATTTCCCAGCAAAGTATCGCTACCTTTGCCACCGAAAATAGTGTCATTTTCCAAGCTACCGTCGATCGCATCATTGCCCTTCATAGCCATCAACACATCATTGCCACTCGTGCCGGTGAGGATGTCGTCGCCATTTGTACCGATAATTGCATCCGGCGAATTGCTGCCTAAATCTGCATCGCCTGTGAGTACAGGAGTTGCTATCCCAGCAGGCAAGGTTACAGATTGAATGCGGCTATCTAAAGCAGCACCAGTATTGTCAGTAACTAGCTGAGAAATTGGCTTGCTTCCGGTACCAACTGCTTTGAAATCTTGGGTAGTTGTTCCCAAAGATACTTGTTGGACGCGGGCAACTGCTTGGGGAATTGATGTTGCTGTTGGGTTGGTGATAGCGCTATCAATGCGCTGATTTGCTGTTGCCATTACTATCGCGGATTGCGAGGTAATTTGGGTGACTTTTTGAATGTTGAAACTGGGGTCAATCTGCTGGATTTTAGCAGCGGATTGCTGAATGATTGGTTCTAAGGCGGCTGGATTGCTGAGATTTAAGACTGAACCGGATTGAATTTTATCCGTGATTGAACTGACAACAGCTTTGACAAGATCGTGATTTGCTGCACTGGATGCGCCGTCAATCAAAGCGGCTGTTTGAGTGATGACGTTTTGGACTTTCACCATTGCCGCTAAGACTTGGATTCCGCCCGGTAAATTCTTGTTTGTGGCAGCAATAGGGTCTAACCTAGTCAGATCAAATTCAGCGGGGAGCGAAAGGGCGGCTTTGACTAAAGATTGGGCTGATTCTGGTGTAGTTCCTTTGTCGGTTAAGTCGGCTATCAAGCTGGTTAGGAGGGTGACTACACTGGAATCTGGTGGTGCAGTAAGTGGTGTTTCCAGGGGTAAACCGGTGGCGGTGTCAGTGCCTCCAATTGCGACTAGATTGCCTTCTTCGGGGTCGATTTCTCCGTTTTTGTTTTTGTCGAAGATGTCGAAGGGAACGTCGAGATTGAATTCACCGTTGCTGTTAGTGATAGTGGATGGTTCATTGATATCTTTAATGCCGTTTTTGTTGGCATCAAAAAATAGAGTAGCTCCCGCGATATAACCATCAATTGCGATACCAGAAAAGCCAGAACGGTATATGTGGAAGAAGTCTGTGGCAGTGGCACCTGCATTGTCCGTTGCTGTCACCTCAATTGGCAAATAGAATAATGAGGGGATATTCCCAGCATTTAAATTCACGCTGAAGGTGAGTGTATTCGGATCAAATTTAAGCCAATCCGGCGGAATGAAACTGCCAGTATTCGGGTTGACGCTAAGCCAATCGAGAGAGTTCGGTATTAAGGGGCCGAAGCCGGGTTTTGGCTCTGGAATTATTGAGTAGGAATAAGTGAGACTGTCACCTGGATCGTCGTCAATAAAAGTATTGGCAGCAAGAGTCAAACGGTAGTCGCTGCGGAAAATCCCGCGATTCTGCTCGATGATGGGATTGTTAACCCTTGGCGATCGGTTGGTGGCTGTATTGTCTACTGTAAAACTGCCTTCTGTGGCGAAAGGTGAACCGGCCCAAGCATTATCAATGGATTGCACACTCCAGTAATATTTCTGTGGAGACAAGTTATTGAGTTGCCAACTGGTGTTTTGGCTGGTATTGCCTAACCCAACAATTTGTCGAGTTCCATCGTCGAGAGATGTGGGGGCGAGAATATCCTTGCCACCGGGAGTGCTGCCAACTCGCAGGTTGTAGCTTAAACCATCGGTAGGAGTTTGAGCATCAGTCGCTTTATTCCAGTTGAAAGTGACTTTGTTGCCATTCGGTGCAGCCGACAGCCCTGTGGGTGCAGTGGGGGGAGTGTTCGCATTAGCTGTATTGCTGCGGTAGACTTGGTTGCCGATCAAGATGTCAAGTTTGCCGTCATTGTTATAGTCTCCCCAAGCTGCGGCACCGCTGTCACTGAGTACGGCATTTGTGTCTTCCCTAAAGCCGTTACCAGTGTTGCGGTATACTTTGCTGTCTAACAAGACATCCAATTTACCATCATTGTCGTAGTCTCCCCAAGCTGCAAAACTGCCTCCGGGCAATGCGGCATTGGTGTCTTCGGTAAAAGTGGTGCCAATATTGCGGAACACTTTCGCTATTTTGCCCGAACCGGTATCGCCCGCCAGCAGAATATCGAGTTGGCCATCATTGTTGTAATCTCCCCAAGCTGCTGAACCATCAGAAACACCGGGTAAGACGAAAGCTTCGGTAAAGGTGGTGCCAGTATTGCGGAACACCTTGGCGATTTTGCCCGCATTGGTGTTGCCAATTACCAAAATATCCTGTTTCCCATCGCTGTCATAGTCTCCCCAAGCAGCAGCACCATTGGAGACAGCGGGCAAATTAGCGCTGGCATTGATATCTGGTACGTGGCCGCTGCCAGTATTGCGGTACAGCAGGCTGGCGAGTTGATATTCCCCAGAGTCAGGATTGAGAGCAATTTTTCGGATGTTCGCATCTAGGATATCTAGTTTGCCATCGTTGTTGTAATCTCCCCAACTAAGAGAACCTGACGGGCGAGCGGAACCAAAATCTTCATTGTGGCCAAGATCGTAGTTCGTCCAAGAGGTGCCGGTATTTTTGTAGACTGAGATTGTGTAGGAGGGGATATAATTGCTGCCGGTGCCACGTCCGCGTGGATTATCCAACTTGTTGGCCGCGAACTCGATCCGATCATCATTGTCAGCATCTCCCCAAGCAGCAGATGAAGTAACGGGAAGAGCCTTGCCATCCCAAGTCAGGGTACTGCCTGCGTTGCGATACAGCCAAGTACCGCCGGTCGGTATTGTTCCCGTCAGGATCGGACGATTTCCTGATGCTAAAACATCAAGTTTGCCATCGTTATTGTAGTCTCCCCAAATTCCCTTGACTTGCCCGAGTCCCTGCGATATTTCTGTAGGAAATTTCGCAAACAGCGGGGCTGGAGTTTCATTGTCAGTGTTGGTTACAGTTACGTTGTTGGGAGAGAGAAACTTGTAGTCAAAATCATTGGTTGCGGGAGGATCGAGTTTGATGGTATAAGTGCGATCGCCGTCTGTGATGGCATCGTCTACTCCGGTAACAGTGACGGTTTGGGCTGTGTTCCAATTGTCGGGAGTAAATGTCAGTTCCGATCGAGAAATTTTGCCCTCGGCTGGGTTGTCAACCCTCATGGGAATTGTAACTACCGATTGCGGTTGAGTATTGAGTAAAACGCTGAAATTAGCAGTACCTCCTGCTTCGGTTGTAGTTAACTCGCTGGTGGGATAAACCACAATGCCCGGGCGTAAATTCTGCTGAATGATTAAGATATTGGTAAGGCTGACATCTGCAGCATCAAGGCCTGAGTAGTTAGGATCTCTACTTTGAACGGGTTCGGTGAAGATAGTGTAAGGTATGTTGCCGTATTGGTTTTCTATTGGGCCACCTCCACCTCTTACGGTTACAGTTTGAGGTTGATTCCAGTTATCGGGCGAGAAAGTCAGCCTCTGTGTGGAAACTGTTCCTAGGTTCGGGTTAACCGTCAAGCCAATGCTAACCCCATCACGCGGTTGAGTATTTAGTTTGACGCTAAAAGTTGATTCACCGCCTGCTGTCGTGGTGATTAATCCACTGGTGGGGGAGACTGTAATGCCTGCGGATTCGGACGTTGGTGTCAGTGTGGGTGTCGGTGGCGGTGTCGGTGTTGGTGTCAGTGTGACTGGTATCGGTCTTGGTGTAATTGGTGGTGTTGGTGTCAGTGTGACTGGTGTCGGTGTCGGCGTAATTGATGGCGTTGGCGTCGGCGTCGGCGTAAGTGGTGTCGGAGTCGGTGCCGGTGTCGGAGTAGGCGCATCTGAATCAGGCGGTAGCGGTGCTCCTCCTGGAGTCGGCGTTCCCGTCGGAGTCGGAGTCGGCGTTCCCGTCGGTGTCGGAGTCGGCGTTCCCGTCGGAGTCGGCGTTCCCGTCGGAGTCGGAGTCGGCGTTCCCGTCGGTGTGGGAGTCGGCGTTCCCGTCGGTGTGGGAGTCGGAGTCGGAGTCGGCGCTACATCGTTATCAGTAATCGCCACTGTCACACCCGGAATCACAATCCCGTTATACTTAGTATCACCAGTAGCCGTATGAGAAATACTGCCCGTATGATTTCCTTCCACGACTGCATCGTCTGTAGCGCTTACTGTGACTGACTTCGCCACACTCCAGTTAGTAGAGTCAAAAGTAACAGCAGCGATCGCATTAATTTGATCGCCATTCGCAAAACTAACCGTCACAGGCGCGGTGGGCTGGGATTTTAACTGAACGCTGTACGTCCCTGTAGCACCGCCTTCCGTAGCAGTTGTACTCGTCGGTGAAATAGTCACACCTGCCGTATCATTGTCAGCAATCGTGGCCGTCACAGGAGAAATTGTCAGATTGTTATACTTAGTATCCGTGCTGACCGACTGGTGAGTAATCGTGCCGCTGTGGGTTCCTTGGGCTATGCTGTCATCGATCGCACTTACAGTCACATTTTGAGCAACATTCCAATTATTGGGCGTGAAAGTCAGAGGTGCGATCAGGCTAATTTGAGTACCAGGGTCAAAATTAATCGTCACGGGTGCAGTAGGCGCGCTAGTCAGAAGCACGCCGTAGGTAGCCGTTGCACCGCCTTCAGCAATATTTGTACTACCGGCAGATTGCACGATCGACACACCGGGACTATCGTTATCAGTAATCGATGCCGTCACATCGGGCATCGCTTTGGCGCTATAACTCGCATCGGTACTGGTAACTGTATGGGCGATCGTCCCTGTGTGCGTTCCTTGTGCTACAGTGTCGTCGATCGCAGTAGCAGTGATAGTCTTTTCAACATTCCAGTTAGTGCTGTCAAAGGTAATTTGGGCGATCGGGCTAATTTGAGTGCCAGGATTAAAGCTAATGTTAACCGGTGCCGTGGGTTGTGCAGTTAGCTTGATTTTGTAACTGCCAGTTGCACCGCCCTCTGTAGCAGTGATGTTCGTAGGTGCAACGGTGAAGCCGGCAGTGTCATCATTTGTTATGGTAGTTGTCGCAGTTGCAGTAGTAATTGTCGGCGCGCCACCCGGTGAAACAGGATTTGATAGCGTAATTGCAACAGTTTCGTCAGATTCAACTACTCCATCGCCTAACACATTTAAGGTGATAGTTTTCGATGTTTCCGCCGCCGCAAAATTGATCGTGCCGCTAATACCAGTTGCCCCAGAAGTGCCACCGATACTGTTGTAGTCGCTGGCGTTAGTAGCAGTTCCTCCAATTGCATAATTGACGCTACTCGCTACACCCGTGCCGCTGCGAGTCACAGTGAAAGTTAGAGGTTTTGTGCCGCTATCGCCTTCGGAAATGCTGGCAATATCGGCGGCGACAGCGTAAGAAACAGTACCGTTAGCTGCAATAGTTAGTGTTGTTTCTTTGGTTGTACCTGCAATGCCTCCGGTGATTGTACCGAAGTTGAGAATTGCGGTTTCGGCGTTTTCAGGGAGATTGTCAGGTTTGATAGTAACTGCAACATTCTGGGTGAGAGTAGTAGTCCCGGCGAGGAAAGTAACAGTATTAGGCGAAAAGGTGTAGTCTGAATTTTGGGTGGCTGTGCTGCTGGGGTCGATCGCAATTGGTACAACTACATCGCTAATGGGAGTGCCACCGCTGAGGGTGACAGGGATATTAACTACTGTGTCTGTTGCTCCTTCTGTACCGCTATAAGTTGCCGCACCAAAATTGACTGTATTTGGTGTATTCAGTAGAATTGAAACATCATCTGAACCATTGTTGACTACTGCTAAGTCGGGGAGAGTATCAGCGTTAAAATTGCCCGCCACAAGAGAAATTGGATCTGTCCCCGCAGCAAAGTTGATCGCAGTGCTAAAACTGCCAGCCCCATTTCCTAATAAAATTGAAGCGCCGCTGCTGCTTCCTACTGCTAGATCAAGCTTGCCGTCTCCGTTAAAGTCGCTGGCGACAATCCCTTGCGGACTTGTCCCGACGTTAAAGTTGTCGCCTGCGCTGAAGCCGCCAGTGCCATTTCCTAGCAGAATTGAGACATCGTTAGAGCCGTTGTTAACTGCGGCTAGGTCAACTTTGCCGTCTCCGTTAAAGTCCCCTTGGGCGATCGAATTAGGATTTGTCCCAGCAGCAATATTAGTAGCCGCGCTAAATCCGCCCGTGCCATTCGCTAAAAAGATGGAAACACCGCCAGAAAGACTGTTCGGCACAGCTAAATCGGAAAAAGTATCTCCGTTAAAATCGCCGACTGCCATGAAAGCGGGAATTGACTGTGCGGTTAAGTTGGTGTTGAAGGTTAAGCTGCCGTTGCCACTGCTATCTGCCAGCAAAATTGTGACGGTACCAGAGGTACTGCCAGGGCTTGCATTAACTACTGCTACGTCAGAAAAGTTGTCTGCATTAAATTTCCCAACTGCGACGGATATAGGAGATATTCCTGTGGGATATGGAGTGGGACTACCAAAGCCACCGAGGCCATTTCCTAACAGAATAGAGAGGGCGCTTCCGGTACCACTTCCCACTACTGCCAAGTCAGGGAAAGAGTCGTTATTAAAATTACCGACGGCGATTGATTGGGCATTTGACACTGCTAATGTAGTGCCAGGGCTAAAGCCACCAGTGCCATTCCCTAACAGTATTGAAACGCCTGATCCAGAACTCGCTAGAGCTAAATCTAGTTTGCCGTCGATATTAAAATCCCCTACAGCAATACCGTAGGAATTTGTCCCCACAGGCAAGTTATTTGCCGTACTAAAACTATTCAAAACGTACTCGTAACCCGCTAACACTTCGGGTGCAAATACCAGCGGTGTGTTAATTTCCCCGGTTGTTGCTGCGAGTTTCCAATCGCCGCCTTTTGCTACACTTCCAGTGAGGTTTTTGGAAGCGGCAACATTAGTATTTGTGAGTTGGGCGATGCGCTGGATGAATGCGATCGCACTTAATGCGACATTACAACCATAAATCAGAATGTCCGCGCCCAGAGACAAAGCACTCCGCCACTGCCGCAATTTCTCGGAATAAGCTTCTAGATTGTCTAAACTCAAGCTACCGCTACCGAGTTGCAAGCAGCCGGGAGTGCCGTGAGAAATGATGTGGATGCTCTCAATATTCGTGCGATCGGCTAAAATATCAGTAATTTGGTCGATCGCATCCTCATTCCCATCTAACACCACAACTTCCGTGCCCGGTGTTACCCCCGCTACCAAACTTTGATAATTTGGTACTGTAGTGTCGATAAAGGCGATCGAGCTTACTGAAACTGGAATATTTAAATTTGGCATAATACACCTGACTGGGGTAAAAAAAGACAGCAATTCCCCAATTTCGTGACTTGCGTCCGAAACAATCTATCAATTTTTATTGACAGAGAAACAGCATCTCTGCGTAAAAATCCGGTGAGGAAACATCTGTTGTAGCAACACTAACAGTTTTTTCAGAGAATATATATAAAGTTTTCTTTATAAATAGCTGATTAATTAAAGCTTTGATAAAGATAGGGCTAATTATTAAGTAATATTACGGAAAATTGATTAGGAATGAGAATTAAATAACTTACACAAGTTTGTGGGGTGGGCGGGACGCCCACCCCACAATAACAATTAAAATTGTAAGTTATTTAATTTGCGATCCTTATGAGGTTAATGGATTAATATAATCAAATATTAATCGTAAGTATATGAAGTAGTAGGGACACGGCATTGCCGTGTCCCTACGGGCTCTATCGATGTGGCGTGTACTTCATTCATAAACGTGGAATCTGCTGTATGTGCGATCGGGGCTTTATTTCTGAGCTAATATGGCATCATAATCACCATGAGTCCCTATCCAAAACCATACAATACCTTCAGGTTTTTCAACTCCCAGAGCTCGGTAACTATCGCCTACTCGCACCGATTGCAATTGCTTTCGCCTACCAACTTTTTTTAAATGCAGCGAAGGGTGATATGGATCGACTTTGAGTAATTCATAATTTTTATCGGCTAAGGCTTGTATTTCTTTAGGTAGCTGGTGATAGCAGTGCCAAAAACGCGGTAAAGTCAGATGCTTCATAACACTTTAGCCAATCCAGCTTCATACTCTGCATCAACTTCATCAAGTAGCGCATCCAACCGCCCATCCTCCAAATCCTCTTCAATTTGCCGATCCCAGGCTTGTTGGCGATACTCTATCAGCCAAGTAGTTAACTCCGATAATTCCTTAACCGACAAATTCATAATTGCTGTTTCAAGTTCTTTGACGCTCATACATTTTGCCACATCATTATACGATCAGTATACCAAATTATTTAAGGGCGATCGCACTTATTTCAAACCCGAATCAATCTCCCCCAAAAGCCTCTGGGCATCCCCGCACAAAGCAGCGTGACAGCAACCGTTACTCGCCAACAATCCCCCCCACTGACTGACATCTCCCCGGTTATATTGCAAAGCAGAACCATCAAAACGAGTAAATCGGCCGCCCGCCTCCGTCAAAATCAATTCCGGTGCCGCCAAATCCCAATCCTTGGGTGCAGACTTTCCCGAAAGCGCAATATAAACATCAGCTTTTTGTTCGACAATCGTCGCAATCTTGCAGCCGATGCTTCCCACAGCCAGTTGATTTTGACAGGGAAATTTTTGCAATAGTCGATTTAGGCGATCGTCCCGGTGACTGCGACTTGTTACTATAGATAAATCTGCCACCATATTGCGCGCAGAAACCTGCAATTTCACCGCCGAACCTCCGCGACTTTCCCCAAAAGTACCAGCATCCCGAATTGCGTAATAAATCTTTTGTTGTTCCGGCCAAGCCACAACCGCTAATACCGGTCTTCCCTCAAAAGCTAAAGCAATATGAACGGCAAATTCCCCCGTCTTGTCAATAAAATCGCGCGTTCCATCCAAAGGGTCAATAATCCAAACCCAAGATTGAGGTAAAGGAACTTTGCCGTTACTATCTAAATAAGACTTGTAAGTTTCTTCGCTAAGATAGCCAAATTCTGCATTCCCTAAAGCCGACTGCAATTCATCTAAGATGTAAGAATTAACAGCGACATCCGCCGCAGTAACTGGGCCGTCTTTTTTCTCTTGAATGTCCAGGTTTGGAGTCTGGGAATCGGGGCGATAGTAGGATTGCAAAATATCTGCGGCACCCCAAGCCGCCGCCCGCGCAATTTCGCTTAATTCTTCAAGATTTTTCATTTTTTAAACCGCAGATTTAGTTTGTAGTAGGGTGTGCACCGCGCACCAGTTAGTAGGGTGTGCACCGCGCACCGGTTAGTAGGGTGTGCACCGCGCACCGGTTAGTAGGGTGTGCACCGCGCACCAGTTAAGAAGGTGCGCAGTGCACACCAGTTAAGAAGGTGCGCAGTGCACACCCTACGGATAGAAGTTCAAGTAAGTCTTGATTACCAATTAATATGAGGATATTTCCATTCATAATAATTGGGAAACACAAAATTAGTAAAAGAAACAGAAATACTAACCTCTAATGATTTTACATGATGCCACCAACCTACAGGAATAAATATAACTTCTCCCGGTTCCAAAATCACCTCAATGATTTTCGCATCTCTGTAAAGCGGATATTTGTCATAGTCAGGATTTTCGCCGTCCACCTTACTAAAAACTCCGACATGATTGTAAAGCAGAGGTGTTTGCTGCGGAGAAATCAATTTAATCAGCTTGCGTCCCGATACCTGTGCTAAAACTAAATTAACTGGGTCGTGATGCAGTGGCGTAATTGTACCCTTCGGCCCGAACCAAAAGAAAACTCTGCCTTTTGTATCGCCGGGATTCAGGTATTCTGGGAAAATCTCAAAGTCGTTAAATAGCGATTTAAATTCTTCTCTTTCCAGAGTTTGATTGTTAGCAACCATGTAGCAGTCGTTGCTGGGGCCGCCGTTGACGACCATATCTATATACTCGCGGAATAAAACTGTTTTTTTGTGGTTGTGTACCTTAATTTCGTAATCCGGGTCTGAGTTGCGGTTGGCTTGAATTTCTACCTCTGCATCTCCGTATTTTTGCTGCAAATACTCCGGTGTCCACAACTGCAATGCTTTCCAGTTGTGCATGATGTTGGTAATAATTACTGGAGTATTTTTGGCGTAGTAATTTTCTAGAAAATACTCTTGCGAAAGGCTACTTTTGCGTTCGATTGTACCAAACTTGGAAGAGAGTGCGGCTAATTGATTGTTGATGTTGAGTTGCGATTCCAGTTTCTGCAATAGCTGTACGTAATGGCTACCTGCTTGGAAGTACGGATGAGATGATATGGCCGTAACTTCTGCGGTTGCTGTTTCTGCATCAATACCTGTATTTACTAAGCCTTGAATGATGTCTGCGTCTGCTTTATTTAATAATTTGTTGGCCGCTACCCACTGTTTCAAGTTGTCGGGAACTTCTGGTTTGCTTGGCGCTGTTGCGAGTAGATTGGGTAAGTTTTGCGTCAGCCATTCTAGGTTAACTTGTTGTTCTTCTGTGAGGGTAATCCGCAAGGGGGGAAGTGTGATGCTTAGGGGTTGGGTGTCAGGCATAATTCGGGTATGTTGTTTTTGGACTGTTTGGCTTGGCTTGAAGTTGTTTTACTAATATAGCAATCTTGTTTGATTTGTGAATATGTATATTTTTTTATGAACCACAGAGGGCGCAGAGGGCGCAGAGGAAGAAAGGAGAGGGTTGATATGACTATTTTAGCTTAACAAGTGTTGTCTGTTTCTGTTTTCTGGGTGCGATCGCTTTTTTCAGGATATTTGGGTTATTTTAAGGTTAAGGTTGAATGTTTTTTATCCATTGGCGGGTTCCGAAAGTTTTGCAGGAATCGGAAGCTATTTTGGCGGCGGCGGTGAGGGCGTTTGTAAAGTTGTCTTGTAAAATATAGTGACAGAAAGCGCCGTGAAAAATGTCGCCTGCGCCTAAAGTGTCTGCAGCTTGGATTTGAGGCACTTCTAAACTGCCGCAACTGCCATTACTGAGGTATTGAATAGGTTTTTCGCCGCCTGTGATGGCAATGTGGGGAATTCCGGCTGCTGAGAGATAAGTAAAGACTTGTTCGGAATTGTTGCAGTCGGGGGGATGAAAGTTATCGGAACATACGGCCCATTTAACGAAGGGTAAGATTTCTGCTAATCCGGGTTTCCAACTGCCGCCATCGAGGACGATGGGAATGTTTTTTGATTTGGCGAGTTCAGCGATTTCTTGGCTGGCTGGAATTTGGTGTCCGTCAAACAGTATGATATTAACTGAGGTTAAAATATCGAGGTCAATTGCTTGACTTTTAACCTGCGATTGAGTAGCATTAATCGAGATTACGGCCCGATCGCCCGTTTGTTCAGTTACAATAATCGAAGAAACTGGTGGAGAGTGCGATCGCCCTGGCTGCAAATCGACTATCCTAATATCATACCCCGCTAAGTCTGCACGAATCAATTGGGCGATCGCGCCAGTGCCCAAAACCCCCGCCAACACCGCCGCATTCCCCAAACAGCTAAAAGCAACCGCAGCATTTGTCGCCGGCCCGCCCGCCACAATGGTAGAATCAACAGCAACAACCTTCTGATTTTCACCCGGAGGCTTCTCGGCCAAATAAATCAAATCCAAAGTTGCCAATCCCAAAAACAATCCAGTCTTCATATCTGCGTTAATCCGCATTCATCTGCGGTTAAAAACTCCAAATTATCAAAATGCAGCCAAATCCTAACACAGGAACACTTTACATTGTCGGAACCCCGATCGGCAACCTCGAAGACATGACATATCGCGCCATCCGAATTTTACAAACAGTAGACTTCATCGCAGCCGAAGACACCCGCCACACAGGGAAACTTTTACACCACTTTCAAATCAAAACGCCCCAAATCAGCTATCACGAACACAACCAACAGCAGCGACTCCCCGAATTAATCGAAAAACTGCAGTTAGGAAAAAGTATCGCCATAGTAACCGACGCTGGAATGCCGGGAATTTCCGACCCCGGATACGAATTAGTCAAAGCCTGCGCCGATGCTAACATTAACATAATTCCGATTCCCGGCCCCAGCGCCTGCATTGTCGGGATAAGTGCATCGGGATTACCTACAGACAGATTTGTATTTGAAGGATTTTTGCCCGCCAAAGGTCAAGAACGCCAGCGGAGTTTAGAAAATTTGCAAATAGAATCCCGCACTATTATCTTATACGAATCTCCCCACCGATTGCGACAAACTTTACAAGATTTAGCAAATACCTTGGGAACCGACAGACAAATTGTGCTAGCGAGGGAATTAACAAAAATGCACGAAGAGTTTTGGCGTGGTAGTATCGAAAGTGCGATCGAACTTTACACCACCCGCGAACCCCAAGGAGAATTTACCCTAATAATTGGCGGGCTGCAAACAGACGCACCAATTTTCTCCGAAGACGCCATCAAAGCCGAATTACAAACATTAATAGCAGAAGGCATCAGCCGTTCCCAAGCCAGCCGCCAACTAGCCCAACAAACATCCCTCCCCCGCCGCCAAATCTATCAACTCGCCTTGACAATAGGCGACAGCGAATCATTAGAACAACCCTTAGATGACTTGTGAAAAACCCTCTCTTTTCCCCTCTGCGCCCTCTGCGCCCTCTGCGGTAAAAAAAAGAAAACCAAATAATCACACTAATAATTCTATGGTACGCGGAAACTACTGAGGACAATGAATCACTCGAACAGCCAGGAAATACATAGTAAATCACCCCTTTCATCCTCTCTCCTCTCTTCTCCTCCTCTGCGCCCTCTGCGCCCTCTGCGGTAAAAAAAAGAAACTAAATAATCACACTAATCATTCTATGGTACGCGGAAACTACGATCGCCAAAAACCCTACTTAAGCAACCCCCACATCAACAAACCAATCACCGAAATCTATGCAGACTTAGACGCCTTTACCTGGGAGATATTTGAAAACCAACCCCACCGCTTCGATACCGTCAGCTTCTACGTCTTACTTCCCCCGCTATTTTACGAAGGAAAATTCATCAAAGGGATTTACTTCAGCGAAGGAGTCGAACTCATCAACAAACTATTTCCCCAACTCTCCTCAGTATTTTTCTCATTCACCTATTCCCCCGGAACGTCCTATTCCTGGGCACCGGTAGCCGATGCTTATTCCAGTTTATACAAAAACCCGCAGAGGGATAAGTGGTTTCGCGAGACTTATGCCGATCGCGCCAACAAACCAATCATACCACTGCAAGACACAGACTTCATCAACGAATACTTAATTTCCCCCCGCAACGTCCCCGCCAAAGACATCGACTTGCTAGCCGTCGCCCGAATTTCAGAAGAAAAGAATTTGCCAATAATTGCCAAAGCCTTAAAAATTTACCGCCAAAAATATCCGCAAAAACCGATAAAATTAACAGTAGTCAGCGGCCACGAATTTGATGTTAATAACCTAAATACTCTCGACGAATACGCCTTAAAAGAATGGCAACAAGTAGAGGCAATTTTAGGTAATCCCTCCGACTACATTAATTTATTGCCAAGAGTTGACTACTACAGCGAAATACCTACATATTATTCGCGGGCACAAGCATTCGTCCTCGGTTCCCTCCTCGAAGGAAAAAACCGAGGAATTACCGAAGCAATGAGTTGCAACGTACCAGTAATTTGTTTTGAAGAATTCAATCAGTACGCCAGAGGAAACTCGCCTGTTTTCCCCGAAGGTGCGGGACTTTACGCCAAATTCGACCCGGAATCCTTAGCCGATACTATTCATACAGTATTGGAAAATCAAACCGAATTTAAGCCGCGATATCAGTATTTAAAGCATTGCGGCCGCAAAAATTTTTTCAATACTTGTATAGACAGTTTTCCTTACTACCAGCATAACATTCCCGACTACAAACCGGGAGCAGCATTTAATAATTTGTGGCTGGATTTGGCGGTACAGCAAAATTATCAAATTAGTTTGGATAGTTTTTTGTATGGAGGTTCGCCCCTGTCTCATATTCGCGGCATAAATACGATTCGGCAAAATCTGGGTGAGTTGACTAAGTTTCAATAACAGATAATTCGGAGTGATTAAACCGCAGAGGCCACAGAGAACACAGAGGAAGAGAGGAGAGGGATGAATAATTCTGATGTTAAGCCCGTGGAATTCATTTGCTAGCGACTGGTAGATGGTCGGTTTCGGTTGACAATGATGCCCTATTCTCTATGCCCTATGACAATATCCGCATAAATCTTTTTTGCCAACATCTTAGCCAAATTAACAGGTACGGCATTCCCGACCATTTTGTAGCCGTCAGCAATATATTTGTACTTAAAAATAAAGTCATCCGGGAAAGTCTGAACTCTCGCACACTCTCGCACAGAAAGCCGACGGTAAGGCTGAGGCGAATTTGGGTCAAAAATGCGTTTGTCTTTGTCAACCAAAATCATTTTACTAGCTTGAGGATGCAGAGGTGCGTGTCTGCCGCTTGCCTGAATTGTAAACGAAGGTTCACCCCAACTTCTAACTCGATTCCGCGACATATAAATGCTAGAAAACCCCAAATCTGCACATTCGTGATTCGCGACAGAATCGTGATAATTATCTACTTTACCATGAACTAGAATTGGTTCAGCCTGCAAATCAAAAATTGCATCTTTCAGGGTCAAAATATCGGTTACAGGTTCGGGAAACTCAAAACCAAAACCCAGATTTTGCCGATAACCGATAACAATCACCCTTTGTCTATCTTGCGCTACACCAAAATTTTTAGCATTCACCAACTGGAACGAAACCCGATAACCAATTTCCTCAAACTGCGATAATATATAAGTGAAAGCATCATGATTTCTGGGCGCTAAAATACCCCTAACATTCTCAGCCAAGAAAAACAAAGGCTGCTTGTCTCGCACAATTCTGATATACTCCCAAAAAAGCTGACCGCGAGAATCGTCAATCCCGCGTTTCGCACCCGCCGCACTCCAACTTTGACAAGGAGGCCCACCGATAATCCCAATACAGTCGGGAATTTCATCAGAATTGATTTTTCTGATATCTCTGCGGTCTAAAATAGTTTCAGGATGATTGAACTCGTAGGTATCCCAAATAGACTTATCGTATTCATTCGCCCAAACCGGATTAAACCCAGCCAAGCGAAAACCCAAATCCAATCCACCGCAACCCGAAAACAAAGAAATAATATCCAAAGCCACCTTTTTTTTACCAACAATCAATACAACAAATCAATTATAAACAACTCTCTTTCTCTTTATTCTCTCACTCTGCGCCCTCTGCGCCCTCTGCGGTAAAAAAAAATCTAATTCATCAACAAATATAACACTTATAATCCTCAATGAATGCAAACTCCATCCTCAAATCTTATCAACACTTCGGCGTACACCTAGGCCTCGAAAGAATTCACCAACTCCTCCAAAAACTAGACAACCCCCACAAAAAAGTCCCCATTATCCACATTGCAGGCACAAATGGTAAAGGTTCCGTTTGCGCTTACCTCTCATCCGTACTAACAGCAGCAGGCTATCGAGTCGGGCGCTACACATCCCCGCACTTAATCGATTGGACAGAAAGAATTTGTATCAACCAAAAACCGATTTCTACAACAGCATTACAGCAGTGTTTAGAAAAAGTTGTCAACGCTGCGGAAGGTAATACAGAAAATCCCACTCAATTTGAAATCATCACCGCCGCAGCTTGGCTGTATTTTGCACAACAAAAAGCAGATATTGCCGTGATAGAAACAGGATTGGGCGGTAGATTAGATGCAACTAATGTTTGCGAAACTCCCCTTGTCAGTGTCATCACTTCTATCAGTCTCGAACACTGGCAAATCCTCGGCCCTACTGTCGCCGATATTGCTGGAGAAAAAGCCGGAATTCTCAAATCAAAGTGTCCGGTAGTTGTCGGAGAGTTGCCAGAATCTGCTAGAATAGTAGTAGAAAAAAAGATTCAAAAATTGGATTGTCCGGCAATTTGGGTAAAACCAGCGGTAGATTTAGGAGAAGGATTTGCAGAGTACGATCCCAATCCAGAAATCAGCGTTAATTCGCGTCTATCTGCGGTTAAAATAAAGTATGAATTGCCATTGTTGGGACAAATTCAATTAATGAATTCAGCGATCGCACTTGCCACTATCCACACCCTCCAAAACCTAGGATGGCAAATCTCCGCAACCGCCATCGCCGACGGAATCGCCAAAACCCAATGGCCCGGAAGACTTCAGCAAACTACCTGGAAAAACCGCAACATCCTGATTGACGGCGCGCACAACCCCGCTGCTGCGATCGCCCTGCGCGAATATGTAGACAATCTTACCACTTCCCCGTCACCGATTAACTGGGTAATCGGCATTTTGGCGACGAAAGACTGCGATGATATTTTACAAGCATTACTCAAAAAGGGCGATCGGCTTTACCTAGTACCCGTACCCGATCAAAACTCCGCATCCCCCGCAGAATTAGCCACCATTGCTGAAAATATCTGCCCCGAATTAACAATTTGTCAAGCCTTCCCAGACTTAACAACCGGTTTAGATGCTGCTGTTACAGGTGACAATTTAACAGTGCTCTGCGGTTCCCTTTATCTAGTCGGCTACTTCCTGCAACAACAATCTCAATTTTAAACTCATCCTGCCTGAAGATTAATTTTCGAGTAAACTGGGAATGGTAATTCATAGAAACTGGATTTATTGTCATAATATCATGTCCCCCGATCGCGGAATAGGAGAATAGAAATAGCTAATTATACAAACAGACTTCTCCCAGGGGAAGGCGCAGTTGGGTGTTACGGAGACCTGCTTAAAGCTGGATGCAGAGGCGATAATCTGACACCACATCACATTCCTTCTAATGGATTCATGGCAGCAAAAGTTCCTGGTTACACGAGAGAAATGGGTATTGCTATAATGATGGAACACCCCTTGCCCGGTAAAGGAGGTCGTCATCGCCAGACTATCTCTTATGGACAATCCCCCAATCTCAGCTTGTTACCAAGAGAAGCACTAGCTAGAGAAATTAGCGATGCACCAGTAATTTATCGCCGTCAGGGACTTTATACGCCACAAATTAGGCGCAGCTTACAGCAAGTTATCCAGTTAAATAAGTTAGGTTGGTTAGGCGTTTTTGAAAAGAGAGGAAATAGCTGATGAAGGAAAATAGCTGGATTAGCATTTTGGACGCTAATAAATTAATGCGATCGACTGAAGAAGTAACAGCTTTTGAAAATGCTTTAGCGGAAGTCGCTAAGCATCATGAGAGCGAACAATTACCAGATTTACATCTGATTTTAGATGATCGCTGCCAACAGCCAGAGGTCATGTTTAGCCTAATTCATTTTTTAGAATCTTTTGAAATGGAACAGCAGTTACAAGCATTTATCAGTGTCATCCCACAATTAATTATTTTTGCCTCTGATTGGACAAGAATACTCCACAGTCGCATTCTGAATGATGAGGCTGCCTGTCGTTTGTATAGAAATTTGTTACATTCAATTAACACTCACAGTCCCCATTTTATTCGACAATTGCTCGAAGAAAGTGCTACCTATCAATTGACGCATCAAGATTCACCGATTGAGCTAGCTGTACAAGTTAATTACCGCTGATGAATATTTAGAAGTACGCGCGAGCGAAGCTATCCCGTAGGGAATCGCTCTTTTTTCCTTAACCTTGTGTTTCTTCCTCAGTAAAAATAGGAGGCCACAATTCCGAAACGGGCAATTCCCAACCGAGAACAAGCTCTGGTATCGTTAAAATATCGCCATTTCCTAAAATAGTTGGTTCACCAGTCGATCGATAAATAGTCACTGTTTCTTCATCAGGATCGATCAGAAGTCCGACAACCGCCCCCAACTCGATAAACTTCAAAACCTTGGTTTCTATAGGCTTAATGCGATCGCTCTGAGATTTAATTTCCACCACCAAATCCGGGACAAGTTCACCAAAATAACGCGGACTTTGGGGCAAGCGGGCGGCGCGCACAAACGAAACATCCGGGGCTTTGACGTTTGTATTCGGCATGATGAAACCGCCTGCGGAGTCAAACACTCTCCCCAACCGGCGGGGATAAACCCAATTACCGAGTAAGCGAATCAAAATACTGCCGATTTCACTGGATACGATGTCTGATGGGCCCATAACTGAAAGTCTCCCGTCATCTAGTTCAATTTTGTAATCTAAACCCGCTTCGGAAAAAAGAGCTTGAACTTGGTTTAAATCTTTGACTGTCATCGCTGTCATAAAATATTATCCTATTCTAGGCTGAACTTTGATTTTAACACAAGTCAAATTTCTGAATATTTTAGGAACTCAGGCTATATTCCTACAAATCATCGATTAAGCTGAATTGATAAAGGCGATCGCACGGAATAAATAAACCCGGTTTCTGGGATGAGCGATCGTTCTGATCAACAAACATTGACCTCTAAAATAGTCGAAATTGACTTGTCCAGACTTTTCCTCCGACTCCGCCTTGTGAAGATGCGGTAATTTCATCATTCGATAATAACTTAAAAGCTTATATATGCTTATATATATGGCGGCACAGATTCCCATTATTTAATAATACGTCAAGTGGTAGAAAAAAGCAAGGGGCGAGTTCAAAAAAGATTAATGCCTAATGCCCACTGCCGAATGCCCAATTTTTGTTACAATACAAGTGAGTTTAGAAAAATTTAGAGTTAGAAGTTTATGAGCAGCCTTATATCGGTGCAAACACTAATTGAATATATAGAAGCTTTGCCAGCCCAAGAGCAAACTTTACTATTTGACGAGCTTTTCAGACGAAACATCATCAAGCAGCGTCAGGAAAACATCGATTCAACAGTCAAGGTAGCTGTTCTCTCGGTGAGCCGGCCAGCAATAGAAAAGTTAGGCCCGGAAAACACCAAGCCTATTGGAGTAAACACGGCCAAATTATATGACGCGCTTCTCAAAGCAGACCCGATTCTCATTGAAGAAAGAGAAAATCCGCGCCAGGAAAACACCAAGCAGATAGTCAAGACAAAAACACTCTTAACAGGTAACGCTACCTGCGACATTCGCGCAGCCGATCGCACTAACTTTGGGGGCGACTTCGACAGCTCAACTGCTCACATAATCATTAAAAACGAATCAGACAGAACAGTCAGTGCAGCGTTGCTGGGATGGCCCGAATGTAAAGCTTTTGGCCAGACGCGATCGCAAGCACTGCAAAACCTTCACGATTTAGTAAATACCCAGCTAGCCGAAGCAGAAATCGTCTCTGTCAAACTCACTTCTAGTCGATCGAACAATCCTTGGGTGAGGTTAGCTGGTAAGTATGAAAACGATCCGCAATACGATGAGGTATTGGCACACATAGAAGAATATCGCCGCGAACTCGATGCAGAAACCGAAGCTTATTATAGTCAAATTGACGCTGCGGTTGAGACAAAATGAGCCGATACATACTTGATACGGATTGTTTCTCCCTTTGGCAAAAGAATCATCCAATGATGGTGCAGCGGGTCGAGGTTAACGCAGAAAACCTTGCTGTAACTATCGTAACCGTAGAGGAAGTAATTCGCGGCTGGTTCAATGTTATCAGACAGGCTTCGACACCTTCGCAAGCGAACAAATTAGTATGGGCTTACACCAGCTTAGGGGATACATTAGATGATTTCAAAAATCTCAACATTCTGAAATTTGACCAGAATGCTTTCACTATTTACACCGAGTTCCCTCGTCAAATAAGAGGTATCGGCACGCAAGATTTGCGGATTGCTGCTATTGTACTTGCTAATAATGCTATCCTCGTTACGCGGAACAACCAACATTTTTCGCAAGTGCCTGATTTAGTGCAGGAAGATTGGACAATTCAACCTTAAAAGCAAGGGGCGATCGCAAAATAATCTGCCCCAGCTTCCAGAAAAAACTACCTTTGATCCCAAGCTGTCGCCGCATCAGTCACAGCTTGTTCCACCGATTTTTCCTCCAACATCGCCGCCTGCAAATTGTCATAAATCGCCTTTTGCAACTTCTTAACATCCTTGAGAGGCGGAATTAACAACTCAGCTTTTGCCAAGCCAGAAGCACTCACAATCCTAGCTCGATCGCTCGGAGCAGCATCAGCCGGAACACTCTTAAAATAAGAGTCCTGCAAAGCCTCAACCGTAGAAGGCAAAACATTAGCAACCTTCGCAAAAGCCAACTGATTTTGAGAATTAGTCACGAACAAAGCAAACTTCACAGCATCATCAGGGCGCTTGCTGTCGCGAGGTACAACCAAATTCATCACCGCCACAGTCTTCTTGCCGGTTTCCCCCGTAATTTGAGGCGCAGCAGCCGAGACAGCACCAATATTCGGAGCATTCTCAGCGATCGCCTTTAAAAACTGCGGCCCCGAACCCAACAAAGCAGTTTCTCCAGCTTGATAAAGCTCGATCGCCCTGCGATGTCCCTGCACCAAAACATCCTGCGGCAAAAATCCGCCCTTGTACAAATCCACCCAATACTCAAAAACAGCCTTCCCCTTATCAGTATTAAAAGCAGCCTTACCTTTAGCATCAACCAAAGGCACACCCATCTGCACAAAAGATTGCAACACCTCCGACGAATCTTCCGGTACAAAAGTCGCAAAAAAAGCAAATTTACCAGTCTTCTCCTTCACCTGTTTCGCCACAGCAGCCAACTCGGTATAGGTAGCGGGAGGCTTAGCAATTCCAGCTTTTTTAAACAACTCCGTATTGTAAATAGTTACCCCAGTTGTCAGATACCAAGGAATCCCAAAAGTCTTGCCATCGAGTACGCTAGCTTTCCAGATATTCGGGAGATAGAGCGATCGCACTTGCTCAGAAATTCGAGAGTCCAAATCCAGCCAAGCATTGCGCCCCGCCAATAGTGAAGCAAAATCGGGATTCAGGTTCACCACATCCGGCGCAGTTTTCGCCGAAACAGCACCCAAAATCTTACTTTCCATCGCCGACCAAGGGACATCCACCCAACGCACCTTCACGCCCGGATTTTTGGCTTCAAAATCGGCGATCGTCTGATTGAAATAGTCAGTAAACTGAGGTTGAAGCTGCATAGTCCAGAACTCGATTTCGTTGGCATTCTTAGTCTGGGAATTCACAGCCGGCTTGCCGCAACTTACCACCGCAGCCAGCAGCAGCCCCACCAGCCCAAAAACAGCAAACAGTTGCCAAGATTTACGTTTCATAGAAATAAAATTGAGAATCATGGTTCGCCAACGAGAAAACAAGCATCGCCCGGAGAGAGTGCGCCAGAGTCAAGCGCGAGAGTTTTGTGCCCTAGCCCCGAGAGGGAGAGAGTCGGTTTTGCTGCCGAATCTATCGGTTTTCGGTCGATCGAGCTGAAATTTGTTGACATTCGCAGCAGAATAGCTATTGTCAAGTAAATTGGATAGCATAAAATCGGAACTGGCGATCGCGCCACAAAGACTGTGCAGCGCAGAAGCAGGCGGGATACCGAGATTACAGTATCAGTGGCAATTGGAAACCGAATCTCCAACAGCCAACGGCTGAATCAGGCTGGCCAACTACAAAATAAAAAAATAGCAACTACCAGCGACCCAATCCTATGGTTAACTTTTTCAAAGGTCTACTTTCCCAACGCCAGCCAGGAATCGGGATCGAAATAGCCCCAGACCGCATCAACATCATTCAGCTCGAAAAGAAAGCTCAGGCTTTAAAATTAGGCCTCATCGCCTCAATAGAAGTAC
The DNA here is from genome assembly GCF_036706065.1 of Microcoleus sp. A2-C3. Classification (NCBI taxonomy): domain Bacteria; kingdom Bacillati; phylum Cyanobacteriota; class Cyanophyceae; order Oscillatoriales; family Microcoleaceae; genus Microcoleus; species Microcoleus sp. A2-C3. The sequence continues at coordinate 62,045 of NZ_JAUBVX010000004.1, forward strand.
CAGAAGACTATATACAAGAAGGACAAATAGTCGATCCGCCGGGAATGGCAGAACTAATACGTACCGTCCTCGCAGAAAACAAAATCAAAGCCAAGCGAGTAGCCACAGCCATTCCCGGCCGCGAAGCTGTGATCCGCCTCATTCCAGTTCCTGCAGAACTCAACCAAGAAGAACTGCGGGATTACATGAATGCAGAAGCAGGGCTCTACTTGCCGTTTCCCAGAGAAGACGCCGACGTAGACTATCAAAAAATCGGCCTGTTTGTAGATGACGATGGCGTAGAAAAAGTGCAAGTAGTATTAGTGGCAACCCGCAGAGAAGTTACCGACACCTACATCGAAACCTTCAAAGAAGCCGGACTGATTATAGACGTGCTAGAAGTAACCAGCTTTGCCCTGATTCGCACCCTCAAAGACCAACTGCAACAATTTTCCTCCCAAGAAGCCGCAGTCCTCACCGACATAGAATTTGACAGTACCGAATTAGCTATAGTAGTGGACGGCATACCGCAATTTAACCGTACCATCCCGATCGGCACATACCAAATCCAGACCGCCCTCAACCAAGCCATGAACCTGCCGCCAACCAGAGACACCAGCGAATTGCAAGGCATGACCCTGCCAGTCACAGATACAATGGGCGCATCTGGAGACGCCAATCCCGGCACCAATGCGATGATTAAAGTATTGGGAGAACTAGCAGACGAATTGCGTCGTTCAGTAGACTTTTACCTGAACCAGAGCGAAGAACTCGAAGTAGCGCAACTGTTGCTAGCGGGCCCAGGAGCTGCGATCGGCAAACTTGACGAATTTTTCATGCAAAGATTAAGCTTGCCGGCATCTCAAGTAGACCCAATCGAAACCCTAGGACTCGAAATCAGCCAAGAAATTAGCCCAGAACAGCGAGCAGGCTTAGGAGTCGCCCTAGGTTTAGGACTGAGGGAGGTGATGTGACCTCAAACTTTTAGATAATAGAAAAACAGATTTGAGAATTTTCGGAAAAAGCTTCTTCCGAAAAAAGAAGACCCCTGATACAGAAGGTAGAATATTGGAGGTAAAAGGTAAAAGGTAAAAGGTAGAATATCGGAGGTAGAAGCAACCACTTCCTGCGGTAGAAGGCAGAAAGTTCTTTGTTTCTTTCTTCCCTAAATAAATCCTTCACTTATACCGGCAATCTGGCGCTGTGTCTAAAATCTAAAATTTCAAATTAAAATCTATAGCAACAGCCAAGACGGTTGGGACGTTCTTAATTGCTGAAACCATGCGGTCGATTGCACCTGCCATCGGATTTATTCCTTCTTCCTTCTTCCTTCTTCCTTCTTCCTTCTTCCTTCTTCCTTCTGCTATAAAATCGAGTGAAGCCATGTACAGCCTAGATATTAATTTTCTCAACGACCGCCCCGACTACAAACCAGTCACAGCAGCCAAAAGCTCAAGTAAAAAAAGTTCCGGGGGAGTCAAAGACCAACTGCCCCTAATTGGGGCGGCGCTGTTTGCCTTCGGCATCAACGCCGCAGTCATGGGCACCTGGTGGTGGGCGACTAACGAAAATACCGGCTTGGCCACAGAACAAGCAACCATCGACCAAGAACTGGCAAAGTTAAACACTCAAGCCAACGCCATCAAAGCCATCAACGCCGAAACCGACAAAGTTACCGCAGAATACAAAGCATTAGCCGGAGTATTCGACCAAATTAAACCTTGGTCGGCGATGCTGCAAGACCTGAGTGTCCGCACTCCCGCCGGAGTGCAAATTTCCAAAATCGAGCAAATCGAGCCCAGTCCATCCCCAGTTGCAGCAGCACCGCCACCCCCCGCAGCAACTCCCGCCGCCTCCCCGGGGGCGAGTCCGTCTCCGGGGGCGAGTCCCTCCCCAGCGAGTCCCACCCCGGTGGCTGCTCCCGTCCCAGTCGCCCCGCCGCAGGCGGCAAAAGTACAAATTTCAGGGATAGCCAGTACCTTTGCTCAAGTTAACGACTTTATGCTCCTAGTCCAGCGCTCTCCTTTCTTCCTCGACACCGATACCAAACTGGTAGCAGCCACACTAAAAAGCAACCCCACACAATTACAAGTGCGCAACCCAAGCGCAGCAGCAGCAGAACTTCCCAAACTGCGGCCCGTGGTGGAATATAAAATTGAAACAACGCTCAGCCCGACTGGCGCCACCGAGTTGCTCCCCGAGCTGCGGAGCAAGCAAGCAGACGGGCTAGCAATACGGATAGAAACACTTCAAGAAAAAGGAGTGCTAGAACCAGAAAAAACAGAGGTGAAAAAACCATGACAGCAGAGTTTCTTCCCAGCGGGGCACAAGCAGAAGAAGCCGGGACTCAGGAAATATTCGGCATTAAGCTGACACCCCAAGTCCAAGCAATAGGCGTCGCAGTTCTCGGCCTAGTCATTGCCGGTGGCCTTTGCTACCAGTTTGTACTGCCAGAATTCCAAAAAGGCGGCGAATTCAAGCAAAAACTTAGCGAAAGCAAGCAAACGCAACTGCAATTGCAAGCTCAAATTCAAAAAAAGTCAGAAGCAGAAGCAAAGCAAGAAGAAGCAAAACAGCGCCGCGCCCAAGTGACGGCAATGTTTGCCAGCGATGCGGGCGCTACCACGTTGCTGCTTGACATGACCCAACTGGTTAATCGAATCAACGTCGGCGTGCAAGGGGACGACCTCAAGGCTAAAATTACCAAATTTGAGCCGGATGTGCCACCAGCAGGAGCAGCAACGGTGCCGGGAGCTCGCGACCCAGATATTCTCAGCGATACGTCCTTCGGGCCGTCCCTGGCTGGCAAGCTCAGACGCAAAAAATATAAGGTAGAGTTTGAAGGCAGTTTCGCTCAAACCCGCAATTTTATGCGTAACTTGGAGTTGATGCAGTCGCTGTTGGTAGTGAGGAATTTGAAGTCTGAATTGCTAACATCAACTCAGTCAATGCAAATAGATTTTTTGAAAGGAAGAATAGTTCCTGTGGAGCAGCCACAAACTAAGATTAAAACGGCTTTTGACTTGCACGCTCTGCTGCCGTTAAAGCAAGAAGAAAAACTACCAACTCCGGCTCCGAGTCCTGCTGCTAAGTAGCGGTACTTAAGCGGATATTAGGTATTCCCAGTCGCTGTTTCAGCAGAAGGTAGAAGCGAGAAGGTAGAAGGTAGAATTTAATATATAAATGCCATAAAAATATTTTTTCGTATGGCAATATAAGATAATTTTCTGCCTAATTTATTCTAACTTCTTCCTTCAATAAAGTGTCAAATAAAGAATGTTTCAGTCAGCGTGAGAGGCTCGAAACTCAAGACTGGAACAAATAAGCAAATAACAAAGTTGTAGTTGAGGAGAGAACGTGAAACAGCATCTACGGTTAAGTGGAGGACTTTTGAGCAGTGTTGCCGGAGTTCTGATCGCCCAAGCGCCCGTCTCGGCCGCGCCGACTCAAGTCACAGGAGTGCAAGTAAGTCAAGCGAATAATGGGGTAAATATTGTCCTAGCTACGGAAAAGGGCGATCGCCCGCAAGTTTTCGCCATCAACAACGGCAATACTTACCAAGCCACAATCATCAACACCCAGCTCCGCCTGCCCCAAGGCAACAGCTTCCGGCAAGATAACCCAGCTCCAGGCATTTCCTCAGTAGAAATCACCCAGGTAGAGGCTAACAGCATCCGCGTTGTGGTAGCAGGCACCAACGGAGTTCCCAACGGACAAGTTATGCCCGGACAAGGCCAAAACATCGTCCTCAGCGTTGCCGGACAGGGCGGGACTGTGCAATCTACCCAAGCTACACAGCCTGGATTGCCCTCGCTCAACCAAGCCCAAAGTGCACCCCCGCCACCTCCCGGACTGCCGCTGAACCCAACAACTTCCCGGCCGGCCCCCGTCCGCACGTCGCAAAACCCGAACGTGATGCTGCCAAATCCCGAAGTTACTGTGACTAGGAACGATCGCCCGCCCCTCCCCAGCGAAATACAATCTCAGAGCAATCAAGCTCCGCCTTTCCAGCCGCGAGCTATAGCACCGCCCCTGGGAGACATCTCCGTATCTAACATCGCCCCGGCTGCGGCAAATATAGAACTAAGTTCGGGAGAACGCATCCCCCGCTTGGTGCTGCGCGATGCCCCAGTCCGCGACGTTTTAGCTCTGCTGGCCCGGGCTGCCGGATTGAACATTGCTTTTACAGGCGGTGGAGCTCCCGGTCAACCTGGCCAAGCCGCTCCGGCCGCACCGGGAGCCGCAGGAGGCTCCGATGAAGGACCGAAGATTTCCTTGGACATCGAAAATGAGTCGGTGCAAGATGTTTTTAATTACGTGCTGCGGATCAGCGGACTGCAAGCGAACCGCGTCGGGCGCACGATTTTTGTCGGTTCTAATTTGCCTCTGGACTCGCGCAATATTATCGTTCGGACTCTGCGACTCAATCAAGTCAGATCTACGGATGCAGCTAACTTTTTGAGCGCTCAAGGTGCAGAAACTCAACTGCCGATTACTCGGGTAACTATCCAAACCGTGGGCCAGGGAAATTCGGCGCGGGATGTGGAAATTCGGGAACCGGACATTAAGGCGATCGGCGCTAAGGACGGCAACGGGCCGCTCTTGCTGAGGGGACTGTCGGTGCTGGCAGATGCGAGGCTCAATTCGATCACTTTGGTGGGAGATCCGCGCAAAGTCGATATTGCCGTAGCTTTCTTGACTCAGCTAGATTTGCGCCGCCGTCAAGTGGCTGTCAACGTCAAGGTGATCGATATCAACTTGTTGGGAAACAACAACAGTAGCAGCAGTTTCTCTTTCGGAATTAATAACAATTTCTTTGTCAATGAAAACGGGGTGGCAAGTCTCAATTTTGGTGGCTTGCGGCCTGCTAGCGCCGACGATCTCACCGCTGGCGGTAATCGATCGACTCCGCCGATCGTCACCAACCCCATAGGAGCCGTAGCTCCTATCTACGATCAGAGGGGCAATTTAATCAACGTGCCTCTAACAGGGACTCCTACCTACGATCGGAATGGCAATTTAATCAACGTGGCTAACAGTGGCGGGGCGTTCCTCCGCCCGACAGCAATTACTGGAGACCCCGGACGAATTGGGGTTGACACTTACGAGCCTGGAACGGCTACCGCTGGCGGCGCTGCGACTTTCGCCCTGTTCCCGCTGTTGCAATATCCGAGGAGGTTCCTGTCGGCGTTACAGGCAACTATTGAGACTCGGAATGCCAAAATCTTGACTGATCCGACTCTGGTGGTTCAAGAAGGAGAAACGGCGAATGTGAATATTACTGATGAGGTGATCGCTAACATCACTCAGCAAACGCAGACTACCGGCAATACAAGTACCACAACAACGACGGCAGTGAAAGATAAGGCTGGTTTGCAGTTGGGGGTGGCGATCGATCGGGTTGACGATAATGGCTTTGTCTCTCTGCGGGTGAACCCGATTATCAGAACACCAGCTCCGCCTGTAAATCTGTCCACAGGCAATAGCATCAATCAGATCACTCTGCTGGGCGAGCGATCTTTGCAATCCGGGCTAATTCGCCTGCGGGATGGTCAGACTTTGATTCTTTCGGGGATTATCCGCGATGAAGAACGGGTGCAAGCGAACAAAATTCCGATTTTGGGAGATTTGCCGATTATCGGTTCCCTCTTCAGGAGAACCACTAAGAGCAACCAGCGGGCGGAGTTGATTGTGTTGCTGACTCCGCAGATTTTGGATGATAGCGATCGATCGAACTTTGGCTACCAAAACAACATCAGTCCCGACGCCCGCCAACTGTTGCAGCGCAGTCAGCCCGTCCAGCCCAGACAGTAGGTCTCGGACGAAGGAAGAAGGAAGAAGGAAGAAGGAAGAAGGAAGAAGGAAGAAGGAAGAAGGAAGAGGTGTCAACTTAAGGTCAAAAGTAGTGCAGGTCTGCTGTCTGATGATTGGCAGAGTCTCGATCTCCCTGGCACACCCCTTAAGAAGGGGGGGACAAGAGCGTCGTCCAAGTCCCCCGACTATCCGGGAGACAAGAGCGTCGTCCAAGTCCCCCGACTATCCGGGAGACAAGAGCGTCGTCTAAGTCCCCCGACTATCCGGGGAGAGGGACAGGATTCTTCTCAAAGTCCCCCTTTTTAAGGGGGATTTAGGGGGATCTGGCCTCGTCTATAAACGAGAGATACAAAGATTTTTAGGCGATTGTTGACACCAATCGAAAGAAGGAAGAGGTTCGAGGAAAAGAAAAATTTCGTTTCCCCTTGACAAATCACACTTTTTCCCTTTTGTTTCACCTTCTTTCCCTCAGAAGGAACAAGCAAGAAGGAAAAAAATTTTGTTTAACTCTTGACAAATGACATTTTATTCTTTCTATTTTTACTTATTTTCCAATTTCAAATCCACTCCCGGCGAAAAATCTTGTGTCCAAAGTGGTATTTTTTTACCTAAATTTGGGTATTAATTCTAAAAAGTTGGCAAGTTCCATATAAATTAAAGGTTCCACCGATCCATAACGGTCGGCAAGACTTTAGAATAATGCAGTGAAAATTAGATGCTGTCGGGTTTTCAGCAACTAAAAACAAAAATTCCTTTTGTGACCAATTATCCTAGGGTAATTAGTATTCAGCAGGAGTTGTTAATTGGGGAAGCGGGCTGGAGCAATGGGGACTACCCAAACGCTCCCAACCGAAACTTCAATGCAGTTAAAACTCACAACTAATAGTTGAACTCTGTTTAACGTAATTTTGCAAATCCAGAAGAGGAGTTCGGAATGAACAAAGGTGAATTGGTTGATGCAGTCGCGGAAAATGCTAGTGTCACTAAAAAACAGGCAGATGCCGTTTTGAGTGCAGCGTTGGAAGCAATCATGAAAGCTGTCTCCGAAGGCGACAAGGTGACACTGGTCGGTTTTGGCTCGTTTGAGTCGCGGGAACGTAAGGCCCGTGAGGGTCGCAATCCCAAAACTGGTGACAAGATGGAAATCCCGGCAACCAGAGTTCCTGCATTTTCTGCCGGCAAGTTGTTTAAGGACAGAGTTGCACCGCCGAAAGAACCCAAAATTTAATTGGTGAACTGAGTCTTGATTAGACCTGTACACGGTGGGAATTTAGCTTGGGCAGCCGCACTGGCTGGCTGCCCTCCCTCTGCTATTCTCGATTTTTCTGCCAGTATCAGTCCTTTGGGCCCTCCTGAGTCTGCCCTGGCTGCGATTCAAGCTCATTTGAGCAGTCTCACGGCTTACCCAGACCCGGATTATGGAGTGCTGAGGACTGCTTTGGGTGAGGCGTTTAATGTTGACCCGGATTGGATTTTGCCGGGGAATGGTTCGGCGGAATTGTTGACTTGGGCTGCTTGGGATTTGTCGAAGCTGGAGGCGACTTATTTGGTGACTCCGGCTTTTGGCGATTACTTGCGGGCTCTGAAGGCTTTCGGGGCGCAGGTGCTGGATTGTCCTTTGAATCTCAAATCGTTGGACTGGGAGACTGGCAGCGGGTTGGTAACGGATGATTTGTCGGTTTCTAATGGTTCCCTTGTCTCCCCTTCTCTGGCTATCCCGGTTCCTCTTGCTCTGGATGCCGATCGAGGTTTGCTACTGAACAACCCGCACAATCCGACGGGTTTGCTGTTCGCTAGGGAGGCGATTCTGCCTTATTTGGAGCAGTTGGGTATGGTGGTGGTGGATGAAGCCTTTATGGACTTTCTACCGCCAGCAGAGCAGCAAAGTTCGATCACACAGGTTGAGGAGTTTCCGAATTTGGTGATTTTACGATCGCTCACTAAATTCTATTCTCTGCCGGGACTGCGGATGGGATGTGCGATCGCCCATCCCGACATCCTGCGCCGCTGGCAGTTGCTTCGCGATCCTTGGCCTGTGAATGCCTTGGCTGCGGCTGCTGCTGCTGCTGTGGTGCGAGATACTGCTTTTGAGCGGCAAACTTGGGATTGGCTGCCTGTGGCTCGCCGAGAGCTATTTGAGGGTTTGGCTGATTTACCAGGTTTGCGGCCAATGGCTGGGGCGGCTAATTTCTTGTTGGTTGAGTCGTCGGTGTCGGTGGCTGCGATTCAAAAAAGTCTGTTGCAACGACACCGGATTTTGATTCGCGATTGTTTGAGTTTTCCTGAGTTGGGCGATCGATATTTTCGAGTAGCCGTGCGCTCAAGGGCGGACAATCTGCGGCTGATTTCTGGACTTGCCGATGTCATTAGTCGTTAACTCGGAAATTACGGATAATAAAAAGTTTGTAGTGAGGACTTTAGTCCTCTGATTTTTATGAGGAATAAAGTCCTCACTACGAACCAATTTTATGAGACTTATTGCCTAAATCGCTGTTCCAAACCAGTCCTAAAAAACGCTTTTTATACTCATCGGGATGCTTCCAGTAATGACTAATGAATGATGACTAATGACTAATGACTAATGACTACTGACTACTGACTTCTTTATTTATGCTTGACTATGATTTAGTGATTATTGGTGGAACTCCGGCCGGACGCTATGCTGCTTTGACTGCAACTAATTTCCCGGCCCGCGTTGCTTTGGTGCAACCGTTAAGTAATTCCCAAGATTTGCCGACTGGGGGGAAAGAGTCGATCGACCTTGGTTTAAGATACAGCCAAACTTTGAGCGAGGCTGCTCGTTTTGCCCAGCAGATTAGCCGCCAACAGTTCGGGGCTCGGTGGGAAGTGGCTAATTCGGAAATGCCGATCGAATTGCGGTTTGATGGGGTTCAGAAGTGGGCCGAGGGTGTTGTTGCTAATTTAGAAGAAATTGATGATCTCGGCGTTTTGGCTGCTCGCGGGGTCGATATTATTTTTGGTAGCTGCGAGTTTGTTACCAAACCGCATTTGGCTTTGATTGTGGGTGACAGGAAATTGCGATCGCGCTGTTATTTGCTAGCTTGTCCAACAATGCCTGCAATTCCCAATATTGAAGGACTTTCGTCTGTCGGCTTTTTTACTTCGGAAACTGTCGGGGAATTAGCAAAACTTCCAAAGTTACCTAAAAGTTTGGCTGTAATCGGCGCCGATCCCAGCGGTGTCGAAGTCGCTCAAACTTTTGCTCGATTAGGGGTGGCTGTGACGCTTGTGGTGAAGGGTTCCCACATTTTGACGAAAGAAGACCGAGAGGCTGCTGGCTTGGTTCAAGCTGCAATGGAAGCCGAAGGAGTGCGGATTCTGACTGCTACTGAGGTGACTCAAGCTAGGCTGATTGAGGGTAAAAAGTGGATTCAAGCTGGGCCAAGGGCGATCGAGACTGAGGAGATTTTTCTCGCCGCGGGCCGCCAGCATAATTTTGCATCATTAAATCTGGAAGCGGCTAGAGTTAAATTTAGCGATCGCGGGTTGATTTTAAATGAAAAGCTGCAAACAACTAATTCGCGGATTTATGCGATCGGTGATGTTGCTGGGGGTTATTCGTTCCCTCACATTGCTAATTGCGAAGCTGCGATTGCTGTGAAAAATGCTTTGTTTTTGCCGATGTATCAAATAGATTATCGCGGGATTCCTTGGGCGATTTTTTCTGACCCGCAGTTGGCGAGGGTTGGCTTGACTGAAGCGCAAGCAAGACGACGTTTTGGAGACGATTTGATTGTTGGTCGGGAATATTTCAAGAATGTTGAAAGAGCTCAAATGTCCGGGGATACAACGGGTTTTTGCAAGATTGTCGGGCGGCGCAATGGGGAGATTTTGGGAGCGAGTATTGTGGGGCCACAAGCTGCTGAGTTGATTCATGTGATCGCCCTTGCTGTCCGTCACGGGATGAAGGTTGAGGCGATCGCGGAACTTCCTTATATTTGGTCAAGTTTTTCGGCAATTAACGGTCAAACTGCTGCTGTTTGGGAGTCGCAGCGCCTCCGCAGCAATACTTTTATCCAGAATTTGTGGGAGAATTTGTTTCACTGGCGCAGGTATTGGAAATGAACAAATTGCTCATTGGTCATTAGTCAATGGTCATTAGACAAGATTGCAAAAATCGCAAACTATCTTGCAAATTATCTGCGTTTATCTGTGTTAATCTGCCTCACATCTGCGGTCGATCGATCAATCAAATATTTAGGCAAGAAGTCTATTAGTCATTGGTAAACTGAGATACATCATTTGTTAAAAGTTATAAATTTTTAACAATTTTCATCAAAACCTCTTGATTTAGTTGCCACTATGGAAGATAATAATCAAGGTCAAAAACTAAAAATAGTTGAGACACGCTACTAACTACCCGAGGTCGGATTCATGGATTGCAAAACTGCTACTTTAGTTTACGAAACAGGAAATCCCCTGGAAAAGATTCGCGAGATGTTCCCAGAAGCTTGGCAATTTTTGACAGCTCAGTCTGCGGCTTTTGTGGCTGGGAAAGATGATGCTTTTGATACGGAAATTAAAAAGTCGATCGGCAAAACGCCTTTTCAGTTCAGAATTACTCACCGCGACGATACTGAACAGTTGACAAAGGATATCTCTGAACTGTTGGGCGATATCACTTCTCGCTTACTTTTGGAACAGCATTTTTCTCAAGTTGTCGGTCGTCCTCTTTATTTCAGCACAATTTGCTGTTCCAGTCACCTGACAGCCGATCGCGAATTGACATTGGATGAAGTTTTGCCAATTCAGCGGGCTGCTGTTAAGTTGCAATAGTTAAGCGGTTGTTCTAATTATTGCGGGCGAGAGTGCAACGCTGGATTTGACGATCGCTGGTACAATGCGATCGCACGCCATTCTCGCCCCTGAAAGGTTTCTCGCCACTGGGCCAACTTGCAGCGCTGCTAAACCACCAGTCACAAATAATTCGCACCCAGGCCAACGCAGGTGTTTGTCTAAAACTGGCAAACCTTTAACTATTTCAATGGGATAGGTTTCTAGCATTTCCTTGAACAAAGGCTCGGCTGTAATGTCTAGTTTAGTGCCAGTTGCTAGCCAAATGCGATCGACAAATAAGCTCTCCCCATCGCTACAATCAACAGTCCATCTATTATTTTCCCACCGAACGCCAACAACTTCGCACTGTTCATGAAATGTCAGCTTTTCGCTGTGGGACAACCTGCGCAACTGTGTCATAATTTCCGGTGTCATCGATCCGCCATTGCGAGCTTGTTGAATAGCTTCCCAACGTTTATGACAATCAGCTTCAGCGGCGAATCCTTTCAGATATTTTGGCCCCAACCAACCAGCGTCCGCATCAAATAATTTTTCTTGGAAATAGCGCCGCGTCATTAACAGGACTTTTGCTCCTCTAGCAATTGCTCCTACTGCTAAATGTCCGCTAGTTAGCCCGCCACCGACAATTAATATTTGTTCTCCTGATAATTCTAAATTTCGTAAATCTACTTGATTAGAGTGGCGAATTCTTTCGGCGGGATGCTGTGTTTGAATTTGATTTACCCAGGCTGGTAAATGGGGTTTTCCACTGCCGGCGGCGACAATTACTCGGCGGGCGATCGCACTTTTGCCATCTTCAAACCACAGGCAGAAACGGCCGGCTTGAGGCTGAATGCGGGTGACTTTTGCTTTAATAACTCGATCGCCCAAATCCCACCGTTTAACTGTATCAGCGCAAAATTCCTCAAATAACCGACTTCCCGGCAAATCGTAGGGTGGAAACAATTCGGAGGAGCGATTTTCGGCAAACCTCCGCAATTGGTAAGGGTTGGGATCTGGGTGGTGCACAGCGGGCGATCGCAAATGTCCAATTTCTAAAGCTGCAAATTGCCTCCGCCACTCAGTCACCCATTCGCCGCTCGGATCGAATGCTAAAAGTTTATCCCGCAGACTATTGCGCTTTTGCAATATGTGTGCAGTCAGAGTCAGGGCGTGGGGCCCGGCGCCGATTAAAGCTAAATCAATTTGGGGCGGCGTGGCTGCTGATGTCGCTTGCATGGAGAATTGCTAATTTGCGAATGATAACAATTCTCATTATAGATCGATCGGGCATTTCCGTGGACAGCAATCCAAAATAAACTTGAATTCCCATTCACTGTCCTATCTGGTAATTATCTGCGTTAATCTGTGTTAATCTGCCTCAAATCAGCGGTGGCTCTATCGATCAACCCAATCACGGCAGCGCCAAAAACTTGTAATCATTTCCTTGGCGCTGAACTTGTACTAAAATCGGTTTGCCCGATCGATCGCCCGTTGGCAAAAACCTCACATCTTCACTCGCACCCATAGCCGAAAAATTCTGATTCTTGAGTGCTTGTTTCAATCCTTCCCGCGTATTGCTTTTCTGCAAACCGCTGATGATAGCTTGAGTCGCGTCAAAACTCGTTGCGGTGCGCCAATTCACCACGCCTCCCCACCGCTGACTCGCATTCTTAGAAAATGGGTTATTGGGATTGGTGTCAGGATGCCACGGAACTGGCAAAATCAGCCCGTCAACGTCTTTTTGCCCGTCTTTTACCGTTTGAAAGGTGTACATCGTAGTGCTGCCGTAGAGTGGTAATTTGCCTTGATTGGCCTTGGCTAGGTCGATCGCGCGATCGATGCGATCGACATGAGGCGCTATCATTAACGCTTGTGCACCTTTGCTAACAGCATCAGCAACGCTAGCGCTGGAATTAAAAGTCGGCGTTGAAAAGTCACAAACCGTAGGCACTACCTTACCACCCAAAGCAGAAAGCGACGCTACAAATTCATCCTTAAACGATATGTTATCGGGAGCTTGAGAGTCATAGCAGATAGCAACAGTAGTTTTGCCAGCTTTCTTAACCATATATTCTGCTAAAGGAGCCGCCATCGATTGAATCGCGGGGACTGTCCGAAAAATGTAGCTGCCAAAACCTGATAAATTGTTAGCAAAGCTAGTTGGTGTCACCATCACCAATTTTTTTTCTTGATAGATGGGAGCAGCAGCTAGAGAAGCGTTGCTGGCATTATGTCCAATGACTGCTAAAATTTTCGGGTCATTTACGAATCCGGTTGCAACTTCTTTAACAACATCTGGATTGTTGTCATCATTCGCAATCAAAACTTGCAAACCCGCACCATTAATGCCTCCTCTAGAATTAACTTCGTCTTGAGCTTGAGCTACTCCTCGCAGAATTTCTTGCGCTACATTCGGGTTGTTGCCAATGGGAACGCTGACGGCAATTTTCAGAGGATTGTCATTATTTACTTTGGCATTATTCAAATAAATTACGGTCTCTGGATCATTGCGATTTTGTTGCAGTGATGCCTGAAATTTTTTGACAGCTTCTTTGTAATTTCCCTCAGCAAAAGCTTTGATACCTGCTTGTTTTCCTGCTGTGGTTTGCGATTGCACCAATATTTTGTTTCCCAAACTCATCCGAGTATCGCTAGCAGATGTATCTGAATTGCCACCATTAAATAAGCTGGGAATAAACTTGAATGCACCAATAGCAATTAAAGCAAATGCAACAATAAAAACAATTGGTGGCGGCCCTTTTATTTTTTGAGGATTTTGATACATGATTAGTTCTCCTGAGTTTAATATTGTTTTGAGGCTTTGATTTCGGGTAAGCATTCCCTGGCAGAGTGGAGTAAATCGGCTATGGTATGAAAATGCTCCGGTTGTCAATCTATAGAAATATCTAGTATCTTGGATTTCGATCGACTTTTATGATTGTTGCTCAGTGCTGTGATACGTTGATGTACTAATTATACATAAAAGCTTGGTTAAAGTCAAATCATAAAAGTCATATTCTTGAGTTCATAAAAGTCATATTCTTGAGTTCATAAAAGTCATATTTGTGTAGTTTAGTTTCAATGAGTCGCAGGGAGCATCTCATTTTCGTAAAAAGATTTTTTTTTTACGGTGCGAGCTTAATAATTCGCACTACAAATGCAAAACTCAGATGCACCATACTCACATCATGCCCGTTACATTACCCGTAATAAAACCTGTTTGAGCGTTCTCTTAGGACATGATATACAACAGTTTTCAAGTACAGGAGGAATAACTTCAACAATCAAATTATTTGATTGTAGTCGCCCTGAAGGGCATGGGGAGACTTTAAACGGACGGGGAGCGACAGTAAGACAACTTCGGTAGCAAGTTGCGATGAACCGTCAAGAATCCCCGTCCGTTCTACGGCGGGGAGTATGTCAATTACCCAATACTGTGCGAAAATACCGTAGTTGGGCGATCGATCTTTCCCAGTATAAATAAGGCGTGTACTGCACACCCTAGGTTGGAAGTTGGGTTAGATACAGCACAAGCACCCTAGGTTAATAAGGTGCTTGTGGTGCATTTGACGTTTAGATGTACGGAGAGGGTGGGATTTGAACCCACGTTAAGATTGCTCCTAAAGTAGTTTTCGAGACTACCGCATTCAACCGCTCTGCCACCTCTCCAATTGACTTGAGATGTAAGCTAAAAGTATCTTACCCTACAGTGCGCCACATTGTAAATCTTTATAGAAAAGAAGTTTGATTTTCTTCAGATTCCAGAGTCGTCTTAAATCCCCCTGTTGGCGTCCACTGAAGGGCTCCGTCGCGCCCAGTCCAGAAAATCTGGGTTTTGCTTTGGCGCAGTTGGGCGGCGGTTTCTGGGTCGATTTCGTCTGAAGATGCGATCGCCACTTGCGGGCTAACTGCCTCCAATAACTCGGCTGTCAGGGTTTTTCCCGACCACAACAGCACTTGCGCCCGCTTCAATGTTCCTGCGGCTGCTAATCTCTTTGATAACATACTTTGCGCTTCCGGTGTCATGTCACCGACAATCAACCAGGTACGCCCCCTCACCAATAATTCTACTACCGGAATCTCCGCATCCACGAACTGCAACCGCGTCGAACCCAGATCGATCGTGCTGTTAGTTTCTAAAAGAAAGTAAACGCCTTGCTGCGATTGCACAGCCGTCATAAATTTCCCATCGTTGCCACGGTGAATTTGTTTGGAATCTTTATTATCATAAAATGTTTTAATTGGCAAGCGTCCTAGTAATTTTCCCCAACCGCCACTTAAACCTAAATGGCCGTGAGTGGCGATCGCAAAATTCACAGAATTAACTCCTTGCTGCTGCAAAAAAGGCAACACCGTAAACCGCACCGTATTTTCATCACCGGTATTAATTAGCGTCACTTTTCCCTGATCTTGAATTACCAAAACTGGTTCGCCAGATGTCGCCAGCAAAGTAACTTGAAACAAAGATGTCTGACTGTGCCAACCTGGCAAAGCTATGATACTAATTCCCGCCACCAGCGCCAGCGGTAAAATCCAAGCCGAAGAAATCCGCAGTGCAAAAACTCTGCTTTTCCCCTGTTTCCCTCTCCCTGCTTCCTGCTTCCTGCTTGCTGCTTCCCTCTTCCTGCTTCCCTCTTCCTTCTTCCCTCTTCCCTCTTCCTTCTTCCTTCTTCCCCCCAGCCAAACCCAGCAGATTAAACCGTAAAGCGCGATTAGCTGAAACACCGATACTTGACCTACAGCTACCGAATTACCGGGCAATTGCGAGAAATATTGGGCGATCGCAATTAACCACCTTGCAGGATACTCCAACACTTGCACCAAAACACTACCAGCCGGCGGAAAAATCAATCCTGCTAAAGCGCTAACCATCCCACCAATACTCAAAATCCACAGCAAAGGAGCCGCAATAATATTGACTAAAATACTGTAAGGTGATACCACACTAAAAACGTAAAGTAGCAGTGGCAGCACCCAAACTGAAGCGGCGATGGGAATCACAACAATCGAAGCGATCGCAGGCGGCATCCAATCCAATTTTGCCATCAGTGGCGGTGCTGTCACCACTAACCCCAAAGTTGCCAAAAAACTCAATTGAAAACCTAAATCCCAAATCCACAAAGGGTTAACTAGCAGTAAAATAGTCCCAGCGATTAACAGCAATCCCAACGGCTTAACTTCGCGACTTAGTACCAAAGCAAATAGTGTGCCAAATCCCATCAAAGCGGCGCGGCAGATTGAAGCTTCAAAGCCTGTTAATCCCACCAGCAAAAATAAAGCACCCACGCCAAAACAAAATTGTAACTGTTTGGAAAAACGCCTAGTTAAAGCCAAAACTAAAGCCAAAACCATCGAAACTTGAGTGCCGGAAGCTGCGATCGCGTGAGCCAACCCAGCTTGCACAAAATAGTCGCGGATGTTGTAAGGTAAATCAACCGCTTGTTTGCCTAGGGCGATCGCACTGATCAACGGCCCTTCGGGAACATTTAACTGCGATAGTTGCGATCGCACGATCCGCATCCGCATCGCTTGAATTGGCGACGGCTGCATCCCGGTTGACTCCCAGAAAGCAGCCGTTTTGCTGTTAAGTCGATTCACATCCGCGATCGCATTTTCTCTCTTCCAGTCAATCTGACGCCCTTTGAGCCCTGCAAAAGCCCCTTCTCTAGCTAAATATGCTTGAAAATCAAAAGCCCCCGGATTCGACGGTGGCTGCGGTTTGTACAACGAACCTACAACTGCGATCGTATTGTCGGCGTACAAGCCCGTTGCTTGCAGCAGAGGCACTGTCACGTAGAGTTTCCCGGATACTTCGCGGTTGACGACTACTCCTCCTTCACCGCCGTTGATTTCGCTCACTATATCTGTGTCTAGCCAAAATTGCGCTCGACCCGATCGAGTTAATCGGGGCGTACTGGCAAGTCTACCGCGAACTGTCACCGCCACTTCTTGAGTGTTACCAACCGCCGGAATCAGTTTGCTGATGTCATTAATTGTCGGTTGGGGCGATCGAACTGCCAAATAAAAGCTAGCGAGAAATGCCGTTAAACCGGTCACTGCCCACACCCATTTTGCTCTCGGCAGCATCTCCAGAAAACTCAATTCTTCCCTCGCATCCAAGCGTTCTTCAACAGTATTTTCTTTTTGTCTGCTGCGTCTTTTTTTAGTGGTTTTGAGAGAATTCCTAGCATACTTTAACAACAATTTAGGCATAGCGAATGCGACGGCTATTCCCAAAGCAAGTATCCCGTATCTACCCCAAGAAACCCCTGTAGAAATCAATCCCAAAATGTAGGCAAGACAGAAAATGACACCCGTTGCTTGATTCATTAATTAGTAATTAGCAATTTTTACTGTCAAAAATAGAGTTTATTTTGCTTTCCAAAGCCTAACAAATTAAGCTCAGAAAATAGAAAAAAATTCGCTTTGATAACCTATTCAGCAGATAAGATTGCACTCATTCGCAAACTATCTTGAAATTATCTGCGTTGATCTGCGTTTATCTACCTTGCATCTGCGGTTGACTTATCAATCAAAGATTTATGCAAGAGGTCTAGTATTTAAATTGTATATCAAGAAATAATCAAACTCTTGTGGGGCGTTGCTCTGAGCATCACCCCGAATATGCAATTTAAATCCCCAACAGCTTAGCTTAAATAGACAAACCCAATTTTAAACCGAAAGCCGCGTGCAACACCATAAGTGCTAAAGCCGTCGTGCCCAAATAAGCATGAACCGCGCGCAGGGCTAGCTTATTGCCTCCAAAACCCGTCAGCGAAATTAAGCTACCAACAGCCAGCAAAACTAGCACTCCCGAACCAGTCCAAAAGTGTGGGCTTTCCATGACAGGCTGGTGCTGCATTACCAGCGACAGCAAGCCACCAGTGTAGCCCAAAGCTAGAAATAAAAACATCCACGGTGCTAGCTTACGATGATCCGATCGACTTTTGAGCGCGACATCCTTATCGGCAGCCAAACGTCCCTGCCATCCCGTATACCCAACGAAACTGCCCATTGCCACAACCACAATCCCCATCATGACAGGATGTCCCCAATGGGTAATCGGTTCGGGAATTCCCAGACTGCGAAATTGGCTGGCGATGGGCTCTAGAACTTCGCTTACATTTACCATTTGATTTTGATTCCCAGCTTGGCGATAAAATTTTTCGGACTAATTATTAAAATATTATAAAATACTTAGTATGGCAACTGCGATCGCACACTTCAAAGAACAATTTAACCAGACCGCAAAACATTGCCCAGAAGTCTATATTTACACAAAACTTAGCCGGCTAAAGCCGGCTGTGAGATTTTTACAGCAGTGATGCTGTTTCAAGTTAGTTGTTAGTTTGATCCGCTAAATCGAAAAGCAAAAAACAAACGTAATTCGTCGGCACGTCACACCCCGAAGGTGCTTTTCACCCAATCTTCACAGCCTCATCCTCACTCTGGATGTTAAATTTTACTTGCCTACTCAAAGTTAATTTCAATTCCTTGACTTTGGAATGCCAAAGAGGGAAACTAACATTGGAGCTGACGAGCAGTGGCACTTCCAGATTTTGCCAATCGCTCTCAAGGGAGAGTCAGGAACTCAGGTCTAAAGACACTGAGCTTGTAAGACGAAAGTTGAACCAAGCTATTCTGACCAGCCTAAGTCTTAACTGACTACATTTTTTGAGTCACGACACCCCGGAATACGAAGCTAGTTCCTTGCTCTGTCATCTGCAATTAAACAGTTTTAAAGTCACTGAAACAGTGTTGCAGGTCTAAAAAGCTCTCAAAACATTGACCGACAAGCTAACATCACCCCGAAAGGGAGGCTCGCTTGCGAGCAAACATTATGCGTACAGGATTGCGAAGCTTGAAATGGCAATTGTCAAGCGTGAAAGTACATCACAAAAGTACCCCTAGCCAAGCAATCCCAAGGCGGTAATGGAAAGATTCAAGGAGGTTGAAACCGCCGAGCCGTTTTCCTCTCAGGACTAAAGTCTCGCTCGTTTCCCACTTACCGAGTTTTTCTATGAACTACTGCAAAAAAACTAGAGGTTTCAACTCTCAGAATTTTTCTATAAAGTATGCCGTCTGATCGCGCTCAAAAACAGGTACAAGCCTTCGACTTAAGTAGTGAAGACACCCAAATTTTAGACCATAGTTCAAACTCCCAGATTAATCTATGGAGTCAATCTAAAATCTAAAATTTAAAATCGACTAACTTTAGCGCTTAGCCTTCCTCGGAACCGTGCGCGTGCGATCGCTAAACTCGCTGCGCCGTCGCTAAAGTAGCTTCCGAAGGTTGGATATGATACTTTACGAGATTGGCCAGTTCTTGTAACTGACTAATCGCCTCTGCACCTTCAAGTTTCATCAATTCGCGATCGTCCCGCATCTCAGTCCAAGTAATTCCGTAATCTGACACCAAAAACCGAATCAGATGGTTGTCCGTCAAACTGACCATAAATGAGGCACTGTTCATCTGACCCCCGCAAGTGTAGCAGGATGCCAGATAACCCCGACGCTCTAGCACGATCGCCAAAGCCTGAAGGTTCATTACCAAATCTTGGACGAATTTACGGTGTTGTTCTGCAAGTCTCAGAAACACAGTTGTTCTCCTATCACCACGCCGTGTATTTTATACCCAATTTCATGGTTTCTTAATAATTGGGTATTTAGGTGCTGGTTCATTATACGTTTAGTATGCTTTAAAAAAATCGGATTAGCGACCTCTTCAGCTTACTTATACTAGACTAACCGAGTTGCGATCGAAACTAAGTATCACCAGCGACATTTAGCCAAAACACGCTGTCATCCGGGACTCCAGCCAGAAAATTCGCCTACTCTCACGGCTGATTCAGCCCTCGGACAGCCCAAAGATACAAATAACTAATCATAGCAATGAAGTTAGTTAAGTATAATAGTTCAATCGCCCTGGGGATACTCCTCCCAAAGGGTTGTCGTCTGCCGCAAGCTCCGAAAGTCGCCATTTCCCAAGATCAAGTGATCCAGCAGCGGAATCGACAAAAACTGCGCTCCCGCCAGCAACTGCCGCGTCAAAGCAATATCCTCCGGGCTCGGTTCCACACTCCCCGATGGGTGATTGTGCGAGATAATCGCCCGTGTCGCCCCTTGGCGGATGATCTCCCGAAAAATATCCCTGGGATGAGCTAAAGTTTCCGTAGCTGTGCCGATCGTAATTACCTGAGTTCCCAGCAGCCGATTCTTGACATCCAGCAGCACCACAGCAAAACGTTCCTGAGACTGCCACATCAAATCCTGACTTAGCGCATCCGCCGCTGCTTGGGGAGAGTCAACCACCGCCATTTCCGGCGGCCGCGACTGAAATACCCGCTTCCCCAACTCCACCGCAGCCAAAATCCCCGTTGCCTTAGCAGGCCCAATCCCGTGAATCTGCGTCAACTCCTGGACGCTAATGCCACGCAGCACAGCCAGAGGGTCGCGCTGGTGCAAGCTCAACTGATTTAAAATATACTGTCCCAGCCCCACGGCCGAAAGTTTACCTTTTCCCTGACCGGTACCCAGCAGAATCGCAATCAATTCCGCCGTCGCCAAACTTTTCGGGCCACCGGCCATCAGCCGTTCCCGTGGACGTTCACCGGGAGGCAAATCGACAATTCTCAAGCTGTAAGTCATAGATGCACCTTACTAATACAGCGGAAGCTCAGCAATTACATAATTTTAGCCGATCGATTTCCTGGTTCAAATCAGTACAATCACCGAAAAAATCCCCAGCATTAACCGAGGGTTTTGGCACAGCAAATCTAACCCAACGTTTCGCAAGCGATCGAGTCTTTATCTCGATCGAGCTTAAACGGATCGCCAGGATATGCCTCTAACACTCGCTGCGCTTGGGCTTGAGTCGCAAAATCAGAACAGTTGCAATCCGAGTTAACGCAACTGGGAAAATCCGCACTTTTCACCTTGGGTTTAGAAGACTCGTAGTTCACTTTCTTGATATCTTTCTTTGGCTGCTGTGCATCAAGAGCAATCTCTGCGGTTCGTTCAACAGATTTGACTGAAGATGGCAATTTGCGATCGATCTCTGGTTTGACAAGTGCAGGTGCCGCCGCAGAAATTGCAGCTTTCCGTGCTGGTAATAGCGTTTTCACAGTCTCCGGCTGGGGTGTCGGCGCTGCCGAAATCACTGACGGCTTAGGCGTTTGAGATGATATTAGCGGAGTGGTTGGGGCCCGATCCGCCACCGAAACTTGCTGAGGTGGATTCGGTGCGGTGACGCCCACAAGTACAAACGAAGACGCCATCAACCCGCCGTACATCGCGATCGATCGCTTGCGGGTTGGTGCGGCCACCCATTTCGGATTAACAAGGCCCAGAAAGAAGGCAGGGATCGACAATAAAAAGCTTAAGATTAAAAAATTAAACATAATGACCTTAATTCGTGCGCGTCCAAGACTGAGAAGTTAACTTCCTTCTCTATCGGCAGGCCAACTCACAAATCCCTATAATTTACAAAACAAAGTATATAGGACGCCCGACACCCGACGCTGGTGAAACCCAGTTTTTGAGTGTATTTCTCTTGACTAAAGCCGCGATTTTTTCCTAAAGTTCGCGATCGCACTTTGACCCCTAAAAATCAGGGTTTTTAATGGCAGTAAATGACTAAAACCAAGTTATTTTCCTTAAAAAACCCGATTTATCGCCCCTCGGACGTAAGTCCTGGTAAAATTCTTTGTAACGCTACCAGAAACGTGAAGTGCGCGCGCAGCTACGTTCAGCGCAAAGGTTCGCTGACCATAGATTCTTGCCATTCAGTTGAGACTGGCAACACCGAAGCTACTGGCTGCGGCGGCTTAGCTGCTGTCACTCCCACCAAAACGAACGAAACTGCCATCAAAACGCCGTATAAACTTATAGATAACTTGCGATCGCCCATTCCCACCCATTGCGGATTGACCAGACCCAGACAAAAAGCCGGCATTGAAAACATAAAAGTTAAAACAAACAAGCTAGACATCACAGCACCTCCAACTCCCGAACTGTACCAGTCAATTACTTCTCTCTTCCATTAACCCATCAAAAATCCGCTGAAAAAAGTTGCGATTGATGATTTATGACTTGCGAAGTATTCCCTGTTACCAAACCATAAAAAAAACCGTTAAATCTACTACTTGAGGTAGATGTTAAAAGAATTAATAGCTTTTGATAGAATCGAAAAATCGCGCTTAAAATGGACACTAAATTTCTCAATCAAAATATGCAAGTCCGCTTTAACGTAGTCCGCCAAAATCAAAACGAGGCTCCCCGCGTTCACACTTACACGCTAAACGTGGAAGAAAGCAATACTATCCTCGACTGTCTCAACAGCATCAAATGGGAACAAGACGGCACTTTAGCCTATCGCAAAAATTGTCGCAATACCATTTGCGGTAGTTGTTCTATGCGAATTAACGGACGCTCCGCCTTAGCTTGCAAAGAAAATGTCGGTAGCGAACTCGCAAGATTGGCAAAAATAGCGAATTTTAGTTCAGCAGAACAGCCTGCCGATTTCATCCCAGAAATTACCGTCGCCCCAATGGGAAATATGCCGGTAATTAAAGATTTGGTCGTTGATATGACCAGTTTTTGGGACAACCTGGAAGCAGTTGAACCATATATCAGCACAGCCTCGCGAGCAATTCCAGAACGCGAATTTCTGCAAACTCCCGAAGAGCGATCGAAACTCGACCAAACTGGCAACTGCATTCTCTGTGGCGCGTGCTATTCTGAGTGCAACGCCCGTGAAGTCAATCCCGAATTTGTCGGCCCCCACGCCCTCGCCAAAGCTTACCGCACGATCGCCGATTCCCGCGACAGCGAAACCGAAAATCGGCTCGAAAAATACAACGAAGGTACCGCAGGCGTCTGGGGCTGCACTCGCTGTTATTACTGCAACTCGGTTTGCCCGATGGAAGTTGCGCCGATGGATCAAATTGGTAAGATTAAACAGGAGATTCTCGATCGCAAAGACGACCAAGCCAGTCGATCGATCCGCCACCGCAAAGTCTTAATTAATCTCGTCAAAGAAGGTGGCTGGATAGACGAGCGCAAATTTGGCATCGAAGTAGTCGGAAACTACTTTCGCGACGTTCAAGGTTTGCTGAGTCTGGGCCCGTTGGGTTTGAGAATGATCGCCCGCGGCAAATTCCCGCTGTCCTTTGAGCCTTCCGAAGGTACCGAAACCGTGCGAAATCTGATCGAATCGGTGCAAAGTTTAGAAAATTCGGCAGATTAGCGATCGGCTGTCGTTTTCCGGTAAATTACAAGTTGTGCGATCGGCAATCTTCCCAAAAGTCACTACTCAAAACTCGCAACTCAAAACATTTAAATGACTGCTAAAACACCTCCATCCCCAAAACCGACAACTCCCAATACCCTAAAACCAGTAGAACCAGCTTTTGGCTGGAATACCTACGCCGAAACAATCAACGGACGATTTGCAATGGTGGGATTCGTGGCACTTTTGCTGCTAGAATTTTTCACCCGCCAGGATTTTTTCACCTGGCTGGGACTGCGTTAAATTCAGCATAACTCGGTTGATAGCCACTAATGCGTAATATCATGTCACATCCCACGACACAATAAAATTGGTTCGATCGTTTGGACTTCAATTCCTCATCATCCGAGGACTGAAGTCCGAACAATCAAACAGCTTTATTAGGGTAATTTGCCCGACATCATATACATCTTCTCCCTAAAACACAGTTCATTCAGTTGACAGTTGACAGTTGACAGTTGACAGCTACTTCTACCTGGAAGGAAGAGGATTGGAGTAATGAATCATCTGATTTTAATTTCCCCCTAAAAGAGAGAGGCTTTAAACCAATTTTTTCTGGTACAAAAATAGATAATCATCCATTCTTAACCTGAATTCCTGCTTGCAAAACGTGAAAATCGAGTTAAGTCATCGAAATAGATTCTGGATTTAGATCCAATTAATTTCCAGTTACTTCGCGGATGGTCAAATTGTACTTACCTTTACCTTTTGGAGGTGGATCGTAAGCATTGACAACTACGCGGTAGCGACCGCTAGCAGACAAGGTAACAGTCAGCTCAGAATTGGAATTTTGCTGCGTGACATCATCATTTTCTCCAAGTAGCTCGCCCTGGGAGTTGAGAATAGCCAGATAAGTATCAAACTCGCTACTTTCTACGGTGACAACCACTTTCTGACCCTGAGTTCCTTCAAAGGTGTACTCGTCGTACAAACTGCTGTCCGAGGGCAGTACAGAAGACTTGGTAGTAGTGAGTTCTCCCTTTTGCTCTAAAATGACCTTAGACGATCCCCCAGCAGGACTCGGCGAAGGTTGTACATTTGGAGCCTGAGTTGGCGAGGGCTTTGGATCTGGCGACGGATCTGGCGACGGGTTGGGGCTTGCTTGAGCTAAAACAGCCTTGTCAGTATGACTCGCATCATCTGAATTTTGAGGAAATTCTGCTGAAACAATCGTGGAACTGCTGTTAGTAACTCCACCTGAATTTGACACTGGTACCGAAAGAGTCGCTTTCCCAGAAAAAATAGCTAGTAGAGCCATTGGCGCGATCGCCCAAAATCTAATTTGACCCATGAATTACCTCGATGTGCAACGAAGGAAGAGTTGACAGTTGACAGTTGACAGTTGACAGTTGACAGTTGACAGTTGACAGTTAACTGTTGACAGTTGACACTTAACAGTTGACACTTAACAGTTGACAGGAGGAATAGGGAAGAAGAAATCAGAAAGAATAAATCGGAAATAAGGAAGAAAAAAATCGCTCCATTGCCAATTACCAATTACCCATGCCCAATGCCCAATGCCCAATGACCTGTTTGGCCAATGCCCAATGCCCAATGACCTGTTTGGCCAATGCCCAATGCCCAATTTTTAACGGATAGTTAGACTGTAACGACCCCGACCTGAAGCATCATAAGCATTGACAATCACGCGGTAGCGACCCGTAGCTGGCAAAGTAACGCTCAGAAACGCATTTTTAGTCGAATCGCTCGCATCGTCATTTTCTGCCACCAATCGGCCGTTAGGGCCAAATATAGCCACATAGGGATCGAAATCTGTACTTTCGAGGGAAATCACTACAGACTGACCCGATCGACCTTCAAAAGTATACTCGCGATACAGACTGTTATCAGAAGGCAATACCGCGCCACCTGCGACTAAAGCGCCTTCTTCTTGCAAAATCGCCCGAGAAGGTGCCGTAGGAGCACTCGCTTTCAGTTCTAACGTATAAGCCCCCAACTGCCTAGCTTCGTTGGAATTTGCCAGCAACGTGTAAGTGCCATCTGCTGGTAGCCTGAGTGTAATTCTGGCGTTTTTATTGCCCGCTCCGTTATCATCTTGCGCGATTTCCCGCTCGCCTGGTCCGAGCAAAATTAAATAAGGGTCAATTTCTTGACTCTTCATTTCTATTGTGATTTGCTGGCCCGCTTTGCCCTCAAAGGAGTAGAGGTCAAAAAAGCTGTTGTCTGCGGGCAGAATACTAGACTTGTCGGTAAGTTTGCCCGTGACGGCGGGCCCGTTTAACGCAACTTTTTGAGGTGATTTGCTGCCAAAGGCCGATCGCCTCTGAGCCACGCGGGGAGCTCGCCCTTCTCGCACCGCTGTCAAAAAAGCTGGTACTTTGTCTATGACAATTGCAAAACCGATACCGATATTGCCTCCACCTTGGCCGCGAGTAAAAATAGAAGTATTGACGCCGATTAATTCTCCAGAACTATTAAGCAGCGGGCCTCCTGAATTGCCGGGATTGATGGCGGCGTCGGTTTGAATTAAGCCCCGCTGCGGGTCAATGCGGCTGACAATTCCGACTGTCAAAGTACCTTGAAATCGACCGAATGGATTGCCGATCGCAAATGCTTGTTGTCCGACTTTTATCGAACCGGGACGGGCTAAAGGAATTGTCGGCAAATTGTTTTGACCGCGAATCTTTACCACCGCTAAGTCTAGACCATCTTCGCCGAATCCAACGACATCGGCGACCAGTTTTCTGCCGTCTGACAGAATTATATTCACCGTACCGCCGGCGGAAACAACGTGGGCGTTGGTTAACACCATGCCGTCGGGGCTGATAATTGTGCCACTACCGTTAGATTTAGCTGTATCGACGGTAACAACCGCAGGACTGGCTTTTTCGTAAACCCGAATATTTGTTTGTTCTTCGACATTTTGGGCGATCGCGCCTGGGAAACGCACGGAGTTAAATTCCGCTAAATTTTCCTCCTGCTGTCCGGGGAGCACCTTCACAACCGCAGCAGCCCTGACTGGAACCCCAACTATTAAAATTCCTGATACCGCTAAACTTAGAAGTTTGAAATTCATGATCGTGAATTAGTATTTTTTAACTATCAGCAGGTAGCAGTTAAGTTTTCGGGTTAACTGCTAACTGTGGCCTGTAATTATTTTAAGACTTGGAGAAGGGTATTGATAAATTTAAGCTTGAGATTGCTTTAAGATTTCGCCTGTAGCTGAGTTTTCGGAAAATCGATCGACTTATCGGGCCAGAGTTTTGTTGGCAAACTAAGATCAGCCAGCAGTTTCGACAATTCTCGAATCTTCTGGCGAGCGATCGACAATATACTTAACATTAGCGTCCCGCACCACAGCATCCTCATCGCCATAGAAAAAAGACAGCAAAGCAAAACGCTCACCGCTAATCATCGCCGTCGCTTCATGCAGCAAAGAACACGAAAAAATAATCGCCGTGCCAGAATCCCCTTTATAACCGTGCGGCGCGTACTCCGGGAACCGCAAAAATCCCCCCGTGTACTCCCCCACATTCAAGTTCAAAGTCATCGCAAACCTGCGGTGCAGCGTACCT
Source organism: Microcoleus sp. A2-C3 (assembly GCF_036706065.1). NCBI lineage: Bacteria > Bacillati > Cyanobacteriota > Cyanophyceae > Oscillatoriales > Microcoleaceae > Microcoleus > Microcoleus sp. A2-C3. Next base: position 88,463 of record NZ_JAUBVX010000004.1, read on the forward strand.
TTGCTCGTATTGTCGCGGTGCGCCTGAAAATAACCGCCGCTTTGGGCATCATAACAAGCTATCAAATACCGTTCAAACCGAGTAATTTCAAACTGGAAAGCTTTTTTTACTTCCGGTACCACCCTGCGTAGAATAATCGCACTCAATTGTCGCTGCAAATCCTGGTCTTTAATAAAAAAATCTCGACGTTTCTTGAAATTATCGTCGTGAATACCAACAGTTTTCCCGTCTATTTGCCTCATAAAGCCCGAGGGACTGCCACCGTGAGTTTTGTACATATCGATCAAAGCGCCGCAAGAAGCTTTGTCCAAAACGTTAGGAATTACCAATACGGGGGCGTGACGAGTCGCCTGTCTGGCTACCTCGAAGGGGGGCAAAGTTTTGAGAAAATCCAATACTTGCAGCGCGTGTTGGTGGGGGTCTCCCATCGGGACAATGTTAATTACCTGAAGGTTTTCGTTGAGAACAAAAGTTTGGGGTGCATAGTGAACTCCGACTACTCCATTTTCTTCGATATCTCGACAAACGCCGTACTGTTGGCTGAGTTTTTTGTCTAAATCCCAGAAAAATATGAATGACGGAGCAATTGTTGTCCGTCTGTCTTGTTCTTGGTCTGCTGTATCAACGCTAACTCCCAATAGCGGTACTTGCAAGTTTTGGAATTCTGCTGAAAGTTCTTCAAAGCTTTTGAGCATAACTTGAACTTCTGCGAAAGCTGTGCTGGCAAAGAAAAAGAGCACACTTCGCCGGCCGCCAACCGTCGAGAAATGAAATAAGGGGTTATTGGAAGCAGCTATGGAAAACCAAGGCGCCGGATCTCCTATTTCTAGTAATGGCATATTGCTGATTTTAGATTTTAGACTTGAGATTTTATATTCTAGACTATTGTACTTTGGGTTAGTTCCAGAGGTTGTATTTTTTGCGATCGAACCTGACAAAGGTTATTTTACAGGAATACTATTAAATAGATTTAAAGAGTATTTTTTTATTAGCTTTTATTTGTATTTTATACCATTATAAAAAAGCTTGCTACAATAATTTATTGGGGCTTGCTTATAGGTTTATCGAAGCTCCCAGGTGCGTCGCTATGAGATTGTCGATCTTTCTTAAAGATGGTGGATAGCGACACACCCTAAGGCTACGGCTAATGTTGCATGAATTTTGCTTTTTTAGTATTACTTGATTGAGCTGCCTCTAAAATCGGATTTTATAGTTATTTAAACATTATATGGTCTGAGAATAAGTAGATGGGCATCAATAAACGCAACTTGGATTTTTGCCTTGCTGGCGCGAGAAATGTTGAGTTTTACCCACCTACTTATAGCGGTTCTCAAAAAGTGAGGTATGCCCTATGCCCTATGCCCTATGCCCTATGCCCTATGCCCTATGCCGTTCGCGTACCTCATCTTTCTGAGAAAGGCTATATGTTTGCCTATTTGTCGAAACTGGGGGAATTATCCGGTTGGTCTTCCGGGTATTCTACTGGTCGATATTCCACGTAGTCTGACGGCGGTGCTTCCACGTCGCGGTTGCTGGGGCGAGACCTCGACCCTTCCGCAGGACGGGGTTTTTTGGTTCTCGGCGGCGCGTCAGAACTGCGGTTTTCCGAAGCAGGGGGGCGGTTGCTGCGGCTGCGGGTAGGTCTTTCTTCGGGGTTGTCTGAAACGTCCCAGTTGTCAGACCCTTGGGCTGGCGGGGCTTCTGGGCGGGAGGGACGTTTGCGTGAGGACGATCGATCGATCGACTCCCTAGATGTGTTCGCGCTACCGTTGCGATTCGACGAAGGACGGCGGCGGGGCTCATCGTCGTAGGATTCCCGCGAGGAACGATTGTCTTGACTACCTCGAATCCGAGGACGCTGAGGGTAGTCTTCCTCTGCTTCTATCTGGTCGAGGTCGCTATCGTAGCCATCGTAAGCGTAGGCGTTACTGACAGGTCGCTCTTCATCTACATATTGGGAGCGACTTTTAGCTTGGGCTGTGGTAGCTCCCCGCAGTTTGATGCTTTCGGCTGCAAAAAATATGGCGGAACCTGCGAGTAAAAATTGACCGAATGCCAGAATTGGGTCAAGCCGCCATCCTTGAAATAACAGAATACCGCCACAGAGCAAGCCGACTGCTGCAAAAAAAATATCGTGGTCTCGGGCTAGTTTGGGACGCCACGATCGCAGAAAGTACAGTCCTGCCCCTGCTACTGCTAGGATGATCCCTAACAGGCTGCTCAAGTTCAATCCTAAATTGACCATTAGCCTATCTCCTATGTCTTTCCTATGTTAGCGAGTTAGATTTTACATCTATCAATAAGTCTGTTATCCCGACTGTGCTTTCACAGGGCAGCGTCCGGTCAGCCTTTCAGAAGAGGGAAGCGCACCTTATAATAATGAGTTTAACGGGAAAAAACCTCAGCGAAAGCAGTCAACCGAAGGTTTTGCCTTCACAGTTGCTGGTGGCCGAGGTTTCGCAAGCCGGGAAATGCCCGACGTGCAGCCCAAAATTGACTCGCGCGCCGGACACAGAAACCCGCAGACTTTTTAGGTGCGCTTGATTTTGTCTTTTTGGCTGATAAAGATCAGGGCGATGGTTGCTGGAATCACTACTAACGCCACGCCCACCAACAGGCTGTACAGAAAATTCGCGAGTGAAGGAGTCATAGATTCAAAACCTTTGTTACAACAATTTGATTTTTATTAATTTTATCAGCACTCAGTTCTCAGAGCGAAGTTCAGCAACGGATGTTGCAATGGATGTTGGTGATGTAACGGATAGAGGCAGAAGCAATATTTTCCCCCTCCAAAACTCGAACCCTGGCAGCCTCTAACCCTTGAACCCTCTCCATTCCAAGGTCTAAGGCCGGGAAAATTATGCTTGTCTTGTTCGATCGCACCTACGAAACGGTTAGAATTATGAGGCGCTGACTTAACAAAACTTAAGATTTCGAGATAAGACCCATGACTGGTATTACCGTTGCAAGTTGGATTCTGGGCTCTGTCCTAGTGTTGATGACTTTGCTATTTATTTTTCGGATCGTCCTGACTTGGTATCCCGAAGTGAACCTGAGCCGACTTCCCTTAAGTCTGATTGCTTGGCCGACGGAACCTTTTTTAGCCCTAACTAGAAAGATTGTACCGCCGATCGGCGGAGTGGACATTACGCCGATTATTTGGGTCGGTATCTGTAGCTTGCTCCGGGAAATGATTCTCGGCCAGCAAGGCATCCTGACGATGATGATGTAAGAGTCAGTGGGCATGGGGCATTGGGCATGGGGCATTGGGCATTGGTCATTGGTCATTGGTCATTGGTCATTGGTAGAGGCTTATTTCCAGTTGGCGATCGCACTGGCTACTGCTAGAAACCGGGTTTTTGACCAAATCTGCGGGCTGAAACCTGTCTTTTGGCTCGAACCGGGTTTCTGGACACCAGTGCGTTCAGGACGAAACTAATGACTAATAACTAATGACTAATGACTCATGACTCATGACTACTGACTCATGACTACTAACTATTTTGATTCATAAACTGTTCGACAAAGTTGGTATAAACTTCGCCACTGAGAAATTCGGGGCTATCCAGGATTTTTTGGTGGAAGCTGAGAGTCGTGGGAACGCCGGTGATGGCGCATTCCCGCAATGCCCGTTTCATCCTGCGAATCGCTGAAGGTCGATCGCGCCCCCATACAATTACTTTACCGATTAAAGAATCATAGTAAGCGGGTATTTCGTAATCGGTGTAAACGTGAGAGTCCATCCGCACACCGGGGCCGCCGGGAGGTAAATAACCGCTGATGATGCCGGGATGGGGTCGGAAATTGCGATCGGGATCTTCAGCATTGATCCGGCACTCAATGGCGTGGCCACTGAGAATCACTTGGTTTTGCTTGATTTGCAGTTTTTCGCCTTGGGCGATGCGAATTTGTTCGGCAATCAAATCGAGGCCTGTAATCATCTCCGTGACGGGATGTTCTACTTGGATGCGCGTGTTCATTTCCATGAAGTAGAACTTGCCTGATTTGTCAAGCAAAAATTCCACAGTCCCCGCACCAGTGTAGTTGATGGCTTTGGCAGCGGCGACAGCGGCGTGACCCATTTGATCTCGAAGTTTCTGCGTCAGCGCGGGACTCGGCGCTTCTTCCAGGAGTTTTTGATGCCTGCGCTGAATCGAACAATCTCTCTCGCCGAGGTGGATCACGTTACCGTAGTTGTCGGCGAGGATTTGGATTTCGATGTGCCGCGGCTTTTCGATAAATTTTTCGAGGTAAACTCCGGGGTTGCCGAAGGCTGCATCGGCTTCGCCTTGGGCTGCATGGAAGAGTTTGGGGAGTTCCGAGGCGTCTCTGACTAGCCTCATACCACGACCTCCTCCGCCAGCGGTGGCTTTGACCATCACAGGATAGCCGATGTCGCGGGCTACAGCCAAAGCCTCATGTTCATCTGCCAGCAATCCCCCACTACCGGGAACTGTGGGAACTTTCACCCGCTGCATAGTTTCTTTGGCGGTGGATTTGTCCCCCATCCCTCGCATTGCTGCCGGAGACGGGCCGATGAAGGTAATTTGATGGTCTGCACAAATTTCGGCAAATCGGGCGTTTTCGGCAAGGAAACCGTAACCGGGGTGAATTGCTGCGGCGTTGCGCGTCAGGGCCGCCGAGATGATGTTAGGGATGTTTAAATAACTTTTACTACTGGTGGGGGGGCCGATGCAAACGGCTTCGTCTGCCAACTGGACGTGCAGGGCGTGTTTATCTACAGTGGAGTGAACGGCGACCGTGGCAATCCCCATTTCCTCGCAGGTGCGCAGTATGCGGAGGGCGATTTCCCCCCGATTAGCGATTAAAATTTTCGAGAACCCCATCTTCGCTGCTTAATTCACTCAATATTCTGTACAATAATGCCTTTCGGTATGTTCTGGATAATCGTTTTGCAGAAATTGTTCACAAAAATTTATTTTACATTTTGCGGGTAGTTGTGCTATCGTTGTAAATCGGCGGTGCAAAAGGGCAAGTCACAAGTTAAATGTCAGGAACCTCAACCTGTAAATTTTTAACTCGTAACGCGAAAATCCCTGAGTGCCGGAAAAAGCGGATGTGGCGGAATTGGTATACGCGCACGCTTGAGGTGCGTGTGGCATTATGTCCTTGCGAGTTCGAGTCTCGCCATCCGCATTGAATATATAAAACAACTGTTGACGGTTTTTGCTGTTGACAGTTGTTTTATTGGGCGGCGTGAGTCCCAAGAAAAAAATATCGTTACAGGTATTAAGCTGTTGTGCATTTCAATTGAATTTTTTGTGTCAGGCTAAATTGCCTTCTGTGTCAACTTTAGTTTCTGTCTGAGATCCATCATCATTATCTTGCAAGAAACCGTGATACCAAGGTGTTACAATTCCATTTTCTCGCCCTAACCTCACAATTTCCCACAAAAGTGGGTCTTTACTTATTTGATGTTCCAGGATCAGTTCCCAGTAAGTATTTGCTCCTATATCGGTGCGCTCAATTAATCGGTTTTCTCCACCATTCCAGAATCTCTCAACAATCAAACGTTTGGATTGTACTATTTGGTCAATTAATATAAGTTTGGTCGCGACTACTCGATCGGGTTGAAAATCGAGGTATTCAATGGCATGATTGTATTTGGGAATGCAATCTAATTCAATATTCTCATCTGGTTCGAGGTCAAAATACTCTGAGGGTGTTAACTCGACGGATTGCCAATGAATACTGTGATTGAGCTTGTATTCGATCGCGATTTGGATGTTGGGCTCAGTTTTCATCTGTTTTTACCTCTTTTACCTAAATCTCGACCTTCAAAGGCTTTCATAATCTGCCTGTAGGTTTTGGGTTCGATATCTTGATTGTTTAGCATTTCCTCTAATTGATTCGGTGTTTGCTTCAGCAAAAAGTTGATGTCAATACCTTTGAGGTTTGGGTTGCTTCTAAGATCCTTGAGCTGTCCGAGTCCTGCTAATTGAGTTTCTATGGGAACGTTTGGCTGAATACTCACCGTTCACGGATAGCGATATGTCAGTTGTGTTTGTATCATAGTATCATCAGGTATCGATCGTTTGTCAATAGGCAGAATGGGATTAGTTAGGTTCCGAATTTGAGAGTTGGCTGATGAAAAAGGTTGGACGCTACAGGATGCGATCGCTCGGATTCCCACTGGGTTAACATAATAGGTAAGTCAGCGGAAGGACTGATGCTTGCGGACAACCTCTCGAATCTTGATGAGTTGCTTGAAGCTATTAGGGAAAGAATATGACTGCAAAAACAATTACCGATACTGCACTAGAGCGAATTTTAGCAATTAAATGGGAGCCACACGATAGTCGCGTCAACTCTCACATAGCCCTGTTGCGAGAATACTTGAGACGTGCTGCGCTTTGGGCTAAGGCTTTAGATTGTACAGATGAATGGCCGTTTTTTGATGTGGCTGCTCATCTTGATTCTCTAGATGCCGATGAAACTAAGGTTAAAGTGCTGAAGACTCATTTCACACAGACACCGTTTTATGTGGCGGGTATTATTGAGAAAACCTGCGAGTGGTTCCTCGAATGGGATAGCGTGAAAAATTCACCAAAAGTCAATGAATTTACTCTACCTGAACCCTATGAACCGCTAATCTTAATGTATGAACGCGGTGGCATATTCTCTACGGAACATGGATTTTTTGATTTTACTGTTGGGAGTTTTCCTAGAGGTAAATGGCAGCAATACGAACAAATCATGCCTTTGTTGAAACTAGATGCGAGAACTCTAGATAGACTAGATATTGATGCGGGCGATGGGTTAAACATAATTAATCGGAAAGCAGAAGGCGATTACACATCAATAGAGGTAGATTGATTTTCGGAATTAGGTAAACTTGTCTGTGCGGATGATGATTGTAAAAGTTTATTTTTGAGATGGCGTTTAGTGAAAAACCAAGCCAACCATCCCAAGCCTCCACCGCACAAACAACTAACTCCAATGGCAATAATGAAGGGATGAGGCGGCAGAGGATGCTGGAAAGAGGGTAGTGCCCAAGGTTGTTCGATTAAGGGGTAGCTGCTGGCTAAGATGCCCGCAAAGCCAATTCCTACACCGATGCCGGTACCGACTGCTTGAATGGTAATTTCTAATTCTTGATCGCGCTTTTTGTCTCCTTTCTCAATATCCTGTAAAGTTTGTTGCAGTTTGCCATCGCACTTGGCTTGTTCTATTGCTACCAAACCCCGCAATGTATTGATAAATTCGCTAATTAAGTCTTTACCCGGTTGGATATAACTGAGGTAGGTTCTTATTTGCTGGAGATAGAGTTTGCAGGTGATTTTGTTAAAATCTTGCCAAGTGGCAATATCGCCGGTTTTCCAGAATTTTTGCAAATAGTTTTGATAGTTTCTCTGATTGACTTGGATTGTGGTATAATGCCCTTGCAGATTTCTCAGTTGCCGTTGATACTGCATTGATATTTCTGGCATTGCTTCCAGAAGTTTTTGTAGTTCTTCTAAAGGCAAATCTTGCTTGAATTCCTTGATTTTGGCTTCTAAAGCGCTATAAAGTTTTCTGGCTTCTTTATAACTTTCTCGCCCTTGTTTGTAGGCATATTCTATTTTGTGGCGAGCCCACAGCGCGCCAAATAAATTTTCATAAGCTGAGTCAAAGTCTGGATTGATGGCTTGATTGTTAATCCAGACTAAAATATTATAGAGTTTATTCGGCTGATTGTTTTGTTTGATTTCATATTCAAATAATGGAATTCCCAATAATTTACCTTGACCTTTATCGACTAATGTAGCTGTAAATTTAGTGTTTTTTAGAAAATTTGTCACCAATTTATTGGCTGCATCTTTACATTCTGTATCACCTACTGCTGTTTCTCCGTAAAACCAGATGGTTTCACCGAGGGTGTTTTCGGAACAATCTAAAAAGAGGCTGCTGGGTTCAAATAAATCGAGTTCTTCTGGTGCAATGTCTAAATCGGGATTTTCGGCATATAAAGCTAAGTCGAAGGCGTAGGTATCGTGCAACAAAAAGGGTTGCAGCTTGCCGCTAATTGATAATCCATTGTGGTTAATGGCGGTAAGTGCGATCGGTTCTTCTGTTTTTGTCAGCCAGAGATTGATTGAATTTAATGATTCTTTTTTGTGCTGAAAAATATTTGATTCGCGATCGAACTCATAACACGATAATTTTGATTTCACATCTTTTAGTTCAGCGAAATGCAGTTTTTCGCTGAGTTTAATCAGATTTTCCCAAATTAAATCGGCTTCAGGTGAAACTTGTTCTAGAGGTTCAGTCACACTCTGATTTAGATGGAAAAAACAAACACTGATACTAAAGTTTTTCATGGAGACTAGGGCGTATCTTGATTTGATTCGGGAGGTTTTTCTGGGGCGATAGTCAGATTTATGATTTCCTTCAATATTTGGCTTGCTTGTCCTGGCTTGGTAGGTGATTGCGCTCTATTGCCTAATTTAACTCCCTCTAATTGACGGTCTTCATACTCTTCTAGGATATTATTTTTGTCAGGTTCTGGGAGTTGTTCTATCCAATTGTCGATGATTTTGATATTAGTTATATCGTTATCTGTCAATTGCTCTTTAAGAGAATCTAAGGCATCTCTTAGATTGACAAATAAATCTGATTCTTGAATTAATTGCTGGAAAATTTCTAGTTTGCTGGTGCTTTGAGTCATGTTTTGCTCTCCTTTGCCGGCCGCGCAGAAGCCGGCCCAGTGATAGGGATTTTGATAGATTTTAGCACGATCGCCCTGAGTTCGCGATTGTTTGTTTAGATTGCGTTGTAATTTTTCTCGCCATTTTTTGTCTAAAAGGTGACATTGGTTTGTCCAATCGAGGAAGCCTTGGATGTCGGTGTCTCGTACCCAGATTTGGGCCTGGTTTAATGCTAGGGCGAGTTGACCGGGCTGCTGGTAGAGGTTTTCGTAGGTTTTAATCAATAAAATCGCTGTGGAAAAGGCATTTACTGACCACAGGGTGACGTATAAACTGGGACTACCCGCCAACAGGAAACCGCTGGTGAGGCTGATGTATTCGTCGGTGTTGTCGAGTTGGACTTGTCCGGTTTCGCAGGCGGAAAGGGTGACTAGACTGCATTCGCTGAGGTTGAAATAGCGGATGATTTCTTCTAGGGTGAGAGTACCGTCGGCTAGTTCTAAACCAGATTGTAGCGGATCGTTGGAGTTGAAGTAACCGTGACAGGAAAAAAACAGATGGTGGCTGTCGGCGACTCTTTCAGCGATTTCTAGTGTTTCTTCTGATTTTGCGCCTTTTTTGCCATTTTCTTTAGCTACAATTTCTGGGTTGGGGAAGATATTTTTGATGGTTTCTACTTCCATGTCGGCAGCCATCAAGTCATCTGTGGGGTTTTGGATGGCGAATAATTTATCGAATTTACCTCGTTTGTATTTTTGGACTTGGTGGAGAATTTGGCAACTGGGGGCGTAGGAAACTCCATTGTCGAAGCAGTCAACAAGACAGGGATTTAGAGGGCAATTTTCGTTGTCGCGGTGAAAGCGCTGCCAAATTTCCCCGCTGACGGGTAAGGCGTGAATTGGGAATAAATGCAGGTAGCGGTGGGGAATCAGGATTAGTTTGTCGTAAGTTTCGGGAATGGCTGCGAGTATTTGATCAATGTGGAGAATTTGGGCGAGGTTTACGAGTTTGGTTCCCAGGCTGTTTTGCCATTGTTCGGGGTTGCTGTAATAATCTTGTAAATATTCTCTTACCCAATCAATTAGCTTTTCTAAATCTTGCGGTGATGATTGCCAAAATCCGATCCCCCCTGCCCCCCTTAATAAGGGGGGTTCTGAATTTCGATCGGGTTCGCTGTGAGATAACTGTGTTAATTCTAATTGATTTTCTCCCATTTTCAAGGGAGATTCCGATCCCTCTTGCTCCCCCATTAATAAGGGGGGTTCTGAATTTCGATCGGGTTCGCTGTGAGATAACTGTGTTAATTCTAATTGATTCTCTCCCATTTTCAAGGCGGATTCCGTTCCCTCTTGCTCCCCCATTAATAAGGGGGGTTCTGAATTTCGATCGGGTTCGCTTTGAGATGACTGTGTTAATTCTAATTGATTCTCTCCCATTTTCAAGGGAGATTCCGATCCCTCTTGCTCCCCCCTTATTAAGGGGGGCTGGGGGGGATCATTCGCGATGAAAGCACAAAAACTATTATTCAAAATGTACCATTCAACAATTGCTGTTTTTTCACCTGCTAACTGCTGAATTTCACCAAATTTGAGAGGTGTATAGGGATATTTTGCTGCTAAATCTTGGCGCAGTTGGTTGATAGCATCGTAGTTTTTATCTTCAGCTTGTTTTAACCGCTGATTTTCCTCAGCAATTCTCAGCCTTAACTGTTGCAACTCTTGGCGCACTTCGGGGGGGATTTCTCCTTGGGGATACAAATCTTTTACCGATAGCAACTCGATTAAGTTTTGCCCCTTGGAACGTTCCGCATATTCCACAGCTTCGGTGTAGCGTTGCAGTTCGATGCAAACTTCTACTATGCCCAGATAAAGTCTGTTCCATACTTCGGCTAATTTCTGTTTGTTTTCATCCCCAGATTCCTCACCCCGTAAAATTTCTACTGTTTCAATGGCTAGGGCATAATTATCATAGGCTAGTTGCCATTGCTGGTTGCTGCGGTAAAGATAGCCTAAATTAGATAAAGTTTCTGCATGATTTTGCGGGAAAGCCTCACGAGTTCTGATTGTTAAAGCAGCTTGATAAAACTCGATCGCCTTTTCTAAATTATCCGCCCGCGAACCGTTGATTCTGTAAAGGTAGGCATTAGCTAGGTTATTTTGACTCCCTGCCCAATCTTCGGGGAAATCCTCAAGCTTATAAACAGTTAAAGCAGCTTGATAAAACTCGATCGCCTTTTCTAAATTATCCGCCC